>JAVHWG010000424.1:0-39070 GCA_032159965.1 Mycobacterium sp. | reverse complement strand
ACCTGTATTCGACCGGCCAGCACAGGCCGAACAAACCGAAAGGACGACATGACTCACCACGTGCAGAAGATCGCCGGCAAGGCACTCGTATCCGGTGGCCTCGCGCTGGCCGCTCTGGGACTGGCGTCGGGCACGGCCAGCGCCTTCAACCCGCAGCCCGATCCGCCCGGAAAGCCCGTCGCGACCAACCCAGTGACGGACCCCGGCACCATCAGAGGCTTCAACCCCCAGCCGGAACCGCCGACCAAGGTGCGGATCGGCGCGCAGACCCAGCGCTGACGGCTCGCGGGCGGTCAGCCGCGCATGTTGCGGATGATCGCCCGCAGTCGCTGGACCCGTTTGGCGATTTCACGCTCACTGCCATGCTGGGTCGGCTGGTAGTAGTCCACACCGACCAGCTCGTCCGGCGAATACTGTTGCGGCACAACGCCATCAGGGCTGTCATGGGCGTACTTGTAACCGACCGCGTTGCCCAGCGCCTCCGCACCCGAGTAATGCCCGTCGCGCAGATGCGTCGGCACGAGGCCTGCCTTGCCGGCTTTGATGTCCTTGATCGCGGCCGAAATCGCCGCCACCACCGCGTTGGACTTGGGTGCTGTCGCAAGGTGAATGGTGGCGTGCGCGAGGGTCAGCTGCGCCTCCGGCATTCCAATGAGCTGGACGGTCTGCGCGGCGGCGACGGCCGTCTGCAGCGCGGAAGGGTCGGCCATACCGATGTCCTCGCTGGCCAGAATCAGCAACCGGCGGGCGATGAAGCGCGGGTCCTCCCCCGCGACCAGCATGCGCGCCAGATAGTGCAGCGCTGCGTCGACGTCTGATCCACGGATCGACTTTATGAACGCACTGATCACGTCGTAGTGCTGATCACCCTGCCGGTCGTAACGGACCGCCGCCTTGTCGAGCGACTGCTCGACGACCTCGACGGTGACGGACCCGCCGTCGGAGGACGTACTCCCGTCGCCTCCCTCGCCCTGGACGGATTCCGCCGCGACCTCCAGCGCGGTGAGCGCGCGCCGCGCGTCGCCTGCCGACAGGCGCACCAGCAGGTCGAGGGCATCGGGCTCGACCGGCACGCGGCCTGCCAGACCACGCGGGTCCTCGATCGCGCGCCGCAGGACTGTCCGGATGTCCTCGGCCGTCAGCGGTTCCAGCTGCAGGATCAGCGACCGTGACAGCAATGGGGCCACCACCGAGAAGGACGGGTTCTCGGTGGTCGCCGCCACCAACAGCACCACCCTGTTTTCGACCGCCGCAAGCAGAGCGTCCTGCTGGGTCTTGGAGAACCGATGCACTTCGTCGATGAACAGCACCGTCTGCTCGCCGTGGGCCGCCGCACGCCGCGCGATGTCGATCACCGCGCGGACTTCCTTCACTCCGGCCGAGACAGCCGACAATGCCTCGAACCGGCGCCCCGTCGCGTGAGAAACCAGCGATGCGAGAGTGGTCTTTCCGGTGCCCGGCGGCCCATAGAGGATGACCGAAGCGGCGCCTGAGCCGTTGACGAGCCGCCGCAAGGGCGAATTCGCCGTGAGCAGGTGAGACTGCCCGACGACCTCGTCGAGCGATTCCGGGCGCATACGGACAGCCAGCGGAGCGGGCATGCCGTGCCCACGACCCTGCCAGTCAGCCGAGTCACCGGCGCCGGGGAGGTCGAACAGACCGTCGGCCACCGTTCAGGAATACCACGCGCGTCAGACATGCGATCGTGCGGCTCTCACGCCTCGACGACGCGAGCGAATGGCCCTGTTAGCCCGACGGTAGTAGCACGTCGAATTGCACGTTGTCGCCGACCTTGGTGATGGTCATGTGTGCGGTGATCCGCTTTCCGTCCGGACCGGTGAACGAGCAGTCGAACTTCGTCCCGACCTTGGCGTCCACTCCGGTCGGACACGCCACGTCATTCGGCCGAAATCCAGTGTGGGAGAGCACTACATCGGCAACTGAGCTAGCAGCAGTGTCGGGGTCGACCCTGGCACAGCCCGCGAATGCCACGGCGGCCAGCCCCGCCAGCAGTGGTGTCAGGAGGCCGCGGCACCACCGCTGCCGGCACCGAGGGTGGCTGGGACCGAGGCCATCTCGTCGACGACGGTGTGTATGAACCGCATCTTGCCGAGCACCGGTACGGGCAGCACAAAAGGGTACAGGTCGTCACGACCCATCGACCGGTTCACCATGTTCAGGCCCCACGACAGCGGCAGCCACATATCGATGATGGTGTCAAAGCTGCTGGGGCCCAGCACTCGTCCGGCGAACGTCGCATTCGACGGTGCGAACCCGAATGCAGCTGCGGTGTCCATCGTGTCCCGGATATGCAGATAGTGAGCGAACGTCTCCGCCCAGTCCTCCGCGGGATGCATTGTCGCGTAAGACGACACGAAGTCTTTCTCCCAGCCAGGCGGCGCACCCTCCTTGTAGTGGCGGTCCAGCGCGTCCTGATAGTCGGCGTCCGGGTCGCCGTAGAGCTCACGAAACTGCTGCAGGTAACCCTCGGACGGACCGACGAGCCGGTAGAAGTAGTAGTGGCCGATCTCGTGACGGAAGTGCCCGAGCAGCGTTCGGTACGGCTCGTCCATCGCTATGCGCAACTGCTCGCGGTGGACGTCGTCGCCCTCTGCCAAATCCAGTGTGATCACACCGTTGTCGTGGCCGGTGAACACCTTCTCCTGCTCACTGGACAACAGGTCGAAGGCGAGTCCGTACTGGGGGTCGGCATCGCGCCCCACGATCGGAAGCTTCAGCTCGTGGAGTTCGGCGATCAGGCGACGTTTGGCCTTCTCGGCCTCGGCGAAGGCCACCAGGGCGGTGGCGTCGGCGTCATTGGGCCGGGTGCGGGTGAGGCGGCACGAGTCGCATAGCCGCCGGATCGGCTCCTTTGCCACCAGCCAATTGCATTTGGCCAGGTGCAGATTCGCGCACAACTCATGTGTGGCGGCGTCGACGAAACCAGGCTTGGTGGCCTCCTCACCGTCGGCTATCACCAGCAGCGCCATGTCCTCCAGGGAGAATCCCAACGGGCGGTCGCACGACAAGCACACGGAGTTCTCGAACGCGAGGTGCTGTCCGCAGTTGGGACATACCAAGTCACGCATGAACCACATCTCCCTCAAACGGCTCGACGTCGACGGACACCTTGATGGTGCTCCGCTCCGAGTCGGTGTAGATGACACCCCGCAGCGGCGGGATGTCGGCGTAGTCGCGGCCCCAGCCGACGACCATGTAGCGCTCGTCGACCATCTGGTCGTTGGTGGGGTCAAAAGCCAGCCACTGACCCCCGGGGGTCCACACCGCAGCCCAGGCATGAGTCGCGTCCACGCCGACCATGCGTTCCTTCCCCTCTGGTGGGTTTGTGGCCAGATAACCCGAGACGTAACTGGCGGCAAGGCCGTTCGCGCGCAGGCACGCGATCGCAAGTCGGGCGAAGTCCTGGCATACCCCCTCGCGCGCCACCAAAACCTCGTCGACCAGAGTCGAAACGGTGGTCGATCCCGACCGGTAGGTGAAGTCGGCATGGATGCGGTAGGACAGGTCCTTGAGAACGTCGACGAGGGGGCGTCCCGGCGCAAAGCTGGGCGCCGCATAGTCCCGGACTGCGCCGGTGATCTCGGGTGGCTGCAGGTCGAGGATGAACTCACTCGCGAGGGCACCCGAACGCCCCGACGGCATCGACGCCTCCCATGACTTGATCGCCGGGCCTGTCGTATACCGCTGCGGCGGAACCGGATCCAGCTCGACGACGGATGCGCTGGTGACCGACAGCTCCTGGTGCGGGGTCGTGACGTGAAAGTACGTGCTGATGTTTCCGTAGGCGTCCAGGCTTGTGGAGCGGTCGGCAGGCTCAGGGTCGACGAGCAGCTGGTGACTCAGCAGGCGTTGCAGCGCGGTATCCCTGGGTGTCAGGAAGCCCCGGCCGTATGAGCTGGTGACGTCGTCGGAGTAGCGGTACTCGGTGCGGTGGACGATTCGGTACCGGCGCACGGAAGGCCCCTCGCGCGTGCTCACGGCACCACCCGGCGTTCGTTCGGTCCCCAGAGCGGCTGCATCTCACCGGGCAGCGACATCTGCGTATCCGTGATCACGTCGGACAGCTCCCGCAGTGAGTCGTGAATTCCCTCCAGCAGCCGGTCGAGCTCGGCTCGGCGGCCGTCGGCATCGACGACGTCGAGGTCGTCCGGGTCAAGCCGGCGCAGTGTCATGCTGATGTCGTCGATCAACCGCTCGGGCCGCGACGATCCAGACGCCCCGGGCAGCGTCTTGAGGTTCGCGCGGATGCGCTCGAGCTGGAACACCAGCGAGCGGGGGTTGGCTGCGTCAAACAGCACGAGGTCGGCCACTGCGGCGACACTGACCTGGCCAAGATTGCGCCTGCGGTAGATGACCGATGACTCGCACGCCACCAACGTCGATTCGGTGATCGCCTGCTCCGCGGCCGGGGCGCGGTTCTCCGTGAGCGTGGCCCGCAGCAGCGCGGTGAGGCCCAGACCGCGTTCGATCCTCTTGCCGATGTCCATGATGGTCCAACCCACGTCCTGCACCATCGACTCGGCGGCGACGCCCGCAAGGGCCAGCATGCCCGCCAGCGTCTGCTGTTGCGCGGCCGCCAGTAACGCGTCCCCCTCGGCGAGCGACTCAGGCGGCGAGTCCGACCTGCGCGACACCGCCCGCTCGACCGCGACCAGAACACTCCACGTGTCCGTGGACAACTGGTCCCGCACCGCGCGCGCCGACAGTCCCAGGCGCTCCACCGATTCCGCCAGCGAGCCGGGCCGGTTGCGGTCCACCGTCAGCGACCACAGGGTGGAAGGAGCGACGGCGATCATCTCCGTGTGGTCGGCGTCGAAACCGGTGTCCGTACCGGTGATCCGCCCGAGCGCTGACAGCAGCACCGGCACGCACTGGCTCTCCTCGGTGTGCTGGCGCGAGCGAAACTCGTGGTAGCGCTCGCGGGTGACGATCAACAGACGGGCCAGGTGCTCGGCCCGCTCACCGTAACGGCCCATCCAGAACAAGTCGGACAGCACGCGCGGGGAGCTGACGCCCTGGGTACCTGCGCCTGCCAACGAGGAGAGTTCGATGGACGGAACCGTGAGGCTCTCGGCCCGCGCACGCTCGGTCGGTCGGACCCAAACATCCTTGGCTGCAACAGTATTCAATGCGTAGGCACCATTGCCGGTGGCCAACACGTAGCCGAGCCCGCCGATCATCGGCGCGTAGCCACCGCGCTGCGCAACCGTGAACAGCCGCATTCCCACCCCGGCCGCAGCGACATCGGACCGGTGACTGTACGGCGCGAACGAGAACTCCGGTAGTTCCTGGCCGACCCACTGCCACGGCTCGGCGTCGATGCGCGCGGCCAGATCCGCCAGCTGCCGCGACGACATCGCCGGCCCGACCTGGGTGGCACCACCGGTGGTGGACCGGATCAGCAGCGACGGCAGGTGGGCCTTCAGATGAGACAGCTCATTATCGATGCCGCCCCAGTACATCGGCGCGGTCTGCAACAGTGGCGTCTCCGCGAACAATTTCTCCGCCATCTCCGGCAGAAAGCGAAGTAGCCCAGGGCTTTCCAGAATGCCGGCGCCAAGGGTGTTCACCACCGTAACCGCGCCGCGGCGCTGCACCTCGACCAAACCCACCACACCCAGCCGCGAATCGCGTCGCAGGTCAAGCGGGTCGGCGAAGCTCGCGTCGACTCGACGCAACACCACGTCGACGCGTTTGAGCGTGCCCAAAGACCGCATCCACAATTTGCCGTCCCGGACCACGAGGTCGTCGCTCTCGACCAATGGAAAGCCCAACACAGTTGCCAGATAGGCCTGGTCGAACGCCGTCTCGGAATGGATGCCGGGGCTCAGCACCACGACGACGGGCTCGTCGGCGGCATCAGGCGCGGCGTCGATCAGCGCCAGCCGCAGCGCCTGCGCGAACGGCGACGTGGGTCGTGGCCCGATCCGTTCGTAGAGGTCGGGCATCGCGTGCGCGACGACGCGGCGATCCGCGAGGGCATATCCCGCTCCGGACGGCGCCTGCGTCCAGTCCGCATTGACCCGATATGTCCCGTCGGCGCTGCGGCTGACGTCACAACCGTGCATGAACAATTGATGGCGGCCCGGAATGTCGATGCCGCGCGCTGCGCGGATATATCCGGGATGCCCGAACACCAACTCCGGCGGTAGCAGTCCGCTGGTGATCGCGTGCCGCTGCCCGTACAAGTCGGTGAGCACGGCGTCCAGCACCCGCGACCTCTGTAGCAGGCCGGCTTCCAGCACCTCCCAGTCCGGCGCGGAGATCAGCAGCGGCAACCCGTCGAGCTGCCACGGTCCCGGGGACGCGGCACCGTCCCCGTTGGTGACGGTGTCGCCGTTGTCGTGGATCCGGATGTAGGTGATGCCGTCGTTGTCGACGAGGTCCTGCACCACCGAGCGCATCCGGGCCAGACCGTCGCGACCGCGATCGCCGACGATCTCGGCCAATTCCGTCCAGGCCGGACGGATATTCCCCGCGCCGTCGACGAACTCGTCGTAGCCCGCCTTCGGCCCGCCGCGGAGCTCGAACAACGCCTCTTGGGCCCGGACGGCGCGGTAACCGTCCAACAGACGATCGTGATCACCACGGCCAGGGGCTGCCGCCGCGACGTGACCAGTGCCGCTCCTTGGGGCCATTACCGAAGAACGGTACGCACACGTCGCAGGTCGAGGATGCCCGGCGCGCCGACGTCGGTGGACAAGCGTGCCTGCTTTTCGCGGATGCCTGCCATGTCGATGCGCCCCGGCGTGAAGCCGGTGGCCTCGAAGCGCCGGCTGCGTCGCGACTCGGCCGCGACCGCGTTGACCGGAGCATCGTCGTAGGACCGGCCGCCCGGGTGCGATACGTGGTAGGTGCAGCCTCCCCGCGACATCCCGGCGGCGGTATCGACGAGTTCGAACCGCAGTGGCCCGTCGACGCTGATCGTCGGATGAAGCGCGCTGGGTGGCTGCCACGCGCGGAACCGGACACCGGCGACCTGGATGTCGGGGTTGTCCGTGGCGAGCAGCGGCACCGGATACCCGTTGCATGTGACGACGTAGCGCTGCCGATCTGCGCCGATCGTGCGCACCTGGATGCGTTCGACGGACGAGTCGACGTAGCGCGCGGTGCCGCCCGCCGTTGACTCCTCCCCCAGGGTGTTCCACGGTTCGATCGCGCCGCGCAGCTCGATTTCCACGCCGTCGAATACCGCGGTCCCGATGCGCGGAAAGCGGAATTCGGTGAATGGATCCAGCCAGGCCGTCTCGAAGTCCACCCCATGCGCGCGCAGGTCCGCGGCGACCTCGGCGATATCATGAATAATGAAGTGCGGCAACAGATATCGCCCATGCAGGTTGGCGTCGTGGCGAATCAAGGGAGCGCGCAGCGGCTCCTCCCAGAACCACGCGACCAGGGAGCGCACCAACAACGACTGAACCATCGCCATCTGGACGTGCGGAGGCATCTCGAATCCGCGCAGCTCCAGCAGACCCAGCCGGCCGCGCGCACCGTCGGGACTGTAGAGCTTGTCGATGCAGAACTCGGCGCGGTGCGTGTTCCCGGTGATGTCGGTCAGCAGATGCCGCAGTGCGCGGTCGGCCACCCACGGTTGCCCTGCTCCGTTACCGGTGAGGCGGGCGATCTCGGCGAACGCGATCTCCAGCTCGTACAGTGCCTCCGAGCGGCCCTCGTCGACCCGGGGCGCCTGCGAGGTGGTGCCGACGAACCGACCGGCGAACAGGTAGGACAGCGACGGGTGTCTCTGCCAGTAGGTCAGCAGCGAGACCAGCAGGTCGGGGCGGCGCAGCACCGGCGAGTCGGCGGGAGTGACACCACCGAGCGTGATGTGGTTGCCGCCGCCGGTGCCGCCGTGGGTGCCGTCGAAGTCGAACGACTCGGTTGACAACCGGGCCAGACGCGCCTCTTCGTACAGCGTCTCCAGCTGCTCCTTCTGCTCCCCGAAGCTCGGCGTCGGTGCGATGTTGACCTCGATCACGCCGGGATCCGGCGTGATCGTCATCGACGTCAGACGCGCGTCGGCCGGCGGTCCGTAACCTTCGACCACCAGCGGGCAGCGGAGCTGGGCCGCCGCCGCCTCCAGCCGAGCGACCAGGTCGACGTAATGCTCCAGTTCCGCAGTTGGCGGCATGAACACGTGCAGCAGCCCGTCGCGGACTTCGGCGACGATGGCGGTCACCGGCATGGGTTCGTCGTCATCCTCCTCGGCCGCCTCGACGGCCAGACTGCTCTCCTGGCGGCCGACATCCTCAGTGGGAGGCAGCGCAGGCCGGCGGACCAGGGGATCCGCCTCGGGGCGCGGCGGCGGCGGCCGCCAGTTGATCGAGTTGAGCGGCAGCCGCAGTCCGGCGGGTGAGTCGCCATCCAGCAGAACGATCCGCCCGCGGCGTAATTGCCAATCGGCACTCGACCAACCGGTGTCGTCTTCGCGCCGGTGCAGGGGCAGCACATAGGCGACCGGTTCGTTGGCGCGTCGGTCAAGGCGGTCTACCAGCGCCGCGCCGTCGGCGGCCCCGCCGGGGTCGAGGTCCTCGTGGGGACGGACTGCCTCGCCCGCGGGCTTTTTCACCTCTTTCAGCAAGCTGCTGAGCGGGTCCTCGTAGGCGGACCGCACCTGGGTCGCGGGCAGGTCGAGTGCAGAAGCGATCGCACGGAGCAGCGATTCCGCCATGACCGGTTCGAGCTCGCCGTCAGCGCCTTGCGACCACGGGTCCGCCAACAACGACTCGTCGTTCCACAGCGGCAGCCCGTCGGTTCGCCAGCGCAGCGCGATCTCCCAGCGCGGCAACGGTTCTCCGGGATACCACTTGCCCTGCCCGCGCTGCACCAGGCCGTGCGGCGCCCACACCGTCTTCAGCCGCGCGGCCAGGTCCGAGGCTCGCACGCGCTTGTGCGGTCCGTCGGCGGCGACGGTCCACTCCTCGTCGACCTGGTTGTCGATGGACACGAAAGTGGGCTCCCCGCCCATCGTCAGCCGCACGTCGGCGGCAGACAGTCGCTGGTCGACACCGGCGCCAACCTCGCAGATGGTCGTCCACGCCGCCGGGGTGTAAGGCAGCGTGACACGCGGGTCTTCATGGATGCGGGTGACGGTGTTCGAGAAGTCGAGTACCGCGCCGGCAGACACCGGAGTGCCCTCGATCGGACCGGCGGCTGAGGGGCTCGGGGTTGCTGCGAGCGGGATGTGACCCTCCCCCGCGAGCAAGCCCGACGTGGGGTCCATGCCTATCCAGCCCGCGCCGGGGATATAGACCTCAGCCCACGCGTGCAGATCGGTGAAATCGGCGGCCGGGCCCGACGGGCCGTCGAGCGCCGCGACGTCGGACGCGAGTTGCACCAGGTAGCCGGACACGAATCGGGCCGCCAGGCCCATCTGCCGCAGGATGGACACGAGCAGCCAGGCCGAGTCCCGGCACGAGCCGATCCGCGTCTGCAGCGTGGTGTCTGGCGTCTGCACGCCGGGCTCCATGCGCAGGCTGTATCCGACGTCGGCCCTGACGGCTTGATTCAGCCTCACCAGGAAATCGATTGTGCGAGTTCCATTCGGTACCGCGAAGTCCCGCACCCACGTCCGCACCACCTCCCCGGGCCCCGATCCGTCGTCGTCTTCGGCAACCGGTCGCAGATACGGCCCGAGACCGTCGGCCATCGCCTTCGGGTAGGCGAAGGGCACCTTTTCCGCCCAGTTCTCGACGAAGAAGTCGAACGGATTGATCACCTTCATGTCGGCGATGACCCCGACGGTGAACGTCAGGCTCTGCGCGCGGTTCGGGAAGACGATGCGGGCCAGGAAGTTGCCGAACGCATCCTGCTGCCAATTGATGAAGTGCTCCGCCGGTTCGACGATGAGCGAGTAAGCCTCGATAGGTGTGCGGCAGTGCGGTGCGGGACGCAGGCGCACGACATGAGGTTGCGCATGGACCAGTTCGCCGAACGTGTAGCTGGTGCGATGCTCCAGCGCCACTTTGATGCCCACGGTGGGAATCCCACCACACGAGCCTGCGTGTCGCAGCGCTGCGAACGCCGGGTCAGGTCAGCCGTGGTCGAGCACCGGCGGCCGAGAGAGGATCAGCGATGGCTGCCGTGGATCGGTGAGGCGATCCCGACGTTGGCGTCGGTCACTTCCATTTCGCTGGGTGCGCCGGCGGCGGGAATGTCGGTCGGTGCGCAGTCCAGCGACGGGTCGCCCGGTATCCCGCTCTCCGTGCAGTCCGCAACGACGCGGGTGGCGGGCAGATCGGGCGAGGCCACGAAAAATGCTGCGGCGGGCGCGGCGATCGTGGCGACCGCCACCGCCAGCGCGAACGCGGTGCGCCGAGTTGTGTTCTGGATCGATGCCATGTCCACTCTTCCTGTAACCGAATAGGTTCTGCGCGACAGTACGCACTGCGTCACCGGCGAGCTCACTTGTGCTAGCTGATTCCACTGTAGCGTCGGAGTTTACGCCACGGTCGCTATTGAAGAAACCTGTTGTTCATCGCTTGTGCACTCGAAGGGCGAGTTCCTCGGCGGCGACCAAATGACCGTTGCCACAACTCATTTCGACCGTCACGTCCGCGCCGCACTCGGCGTGCGCAAGACGCAGTGGCACCGGCTCGGGCAAATTCCGCTGGCCCCACTGGAAAAGCGAGAAGACGACCGGCACGAAATCCAGCCCGGCGGGCGTAAGGACATACTCGTCACGTGTGCGCCGGCCTGGCTCCCGGTAGGGCCGACGGGCCAGAAGTCCGGCGCCGACCAACTCGTCGAGCCTGGCTGCCGCCGCGGCCCGGGTAATCCCGACCCGTTCGCAGAACTCGGCGAACCGCGTCGTGCCGTAGTACGCCTCGCGCAGGATCAACAGCGCGGATTTGGTTCCCACCAGCGCGATCGTCCGTTCTATCGGGCACTCCCCGACAGCTGACCAGGTGTGCCGGTCTGCCAGCGAACCCTGCAGCATCGCCATGGAATCACCTCCGCCTCCGTGACGTTCAGCTAGGTATATAAAACCATACTCAGGAGGTAGTCATGGCCGGACTAGTGGGCCGGGATGCGGTCATCGTCGGAGCCGTTCGTACCCCGATCGGCAAGGGAAAGCCCAGCGGTGCGCTTTACGGCGTCCACCCGACGGACCTTCTCGCGCACAGTTTGCGCACCCTGGTCGAACGCACAGGCATCGACCCGGCGCTTGTCGACGACGTGATCACGGGCGCCGTCACTCAGGCAGGCGACCAGGCGGTCAACATCGCCCGCAACGCGCTGCTCGGTGCGGGCTTCCCCGAGTCGGTGCCGGGAACCACCATCGACCGGCAGTGCGGCAGCAGCCAGCAGGCCATCCACTTCGCCGCTCAAGGCGTGGTCTCCGGCGCCTACGACATCGTCGTCGCGGCCGGGGTCGAATCGATGTCGCGGGTCCCGATGGGATCCTCCGTCCTGCCGGGCACCGATCCGTTCGGGGTGGCGTTCAAGCAGCGCTATTCCGAAGGGCTTGTGCCGCAGGGTATCAGCGCTGAGCTGATCGCCGCGAGATGGGACTTTTCCAGAGCGCAACTCGACGAGTTCTCCGCAGGCAGCCACGAAAAGGCCGCCCGCGCAACCAAAGACGGATTGTTCGACAACGAACTCGCGCCGATCGCCGAGCTCACGACGGACGAGATCATCCGGCCCGGAACGACCGTGGACACACTCGCAGGGCTTAGGCCAGCGTTTTACAACGAGGCCTATGCGGCCCGGTTCCCGCAGATCAACTGGGAAATCACGCCAGGGAACTCGTCGCCGTTGTCCGACGGCAGTTCAGCGATGCTGATCACATCCAGCGAGACCGCCAGGCGGCTCGGCCTGCGTCCGTTGGCACGCATTCACTCGGTGGCCGTGGTCGGCTCTGATCCGCTGTACATGCTCACCGGCGTCATCCCTGCGACCGAAAAAGTCTTACAGCGTGCCGGGCTCACCCTTGCCGACATCGACCTGTTCGAGGTCAACGAGGCGTTCGCGCCCGTCGTGATGGCCTGGGCTGCCGACACCGGAGCCGACCTGGCGAGGACGAATGTCAACGGCGGGGCGATCGCGCTCGGGCATCCGCTCGGTGCCAGCGGCGCGCGCATCATGACGACGCTGGTGAATGCGCTCGAGCAGCGTGGCGCCCGCTACGGATTGCAGACCATGTGTGAGGGCGGCGGCATGGCGAACGCCACGATTATCGAACGGCTCACCTAAGCAGGCAATGAGACCCCGGCGCATTCACCATGTGTGAGGCGCCGGGTTCTGCTTTTGTTGTCACCGCGCGCGTTCCGGGTTCGGCCGCGCCGTGGGGGTGCAGTATTCATGGACACCGCCACTGCGCCATTCACCGTCATCGGAACGGCCGGAGAGGGAAACGACCATGGGACGTGCGACCAACAAATCGCGCATGGGTTCGCGATGTGCCGCCCTGCTGATCGCCGCCGGACTTCTCGCCGCCACCGTCACCACCGCTCCGGTGGCATCGGCAGCGGCTGAGTTCGACGTATGGAACCTGAGCGGCGGGCCGGTCAAAGTCCAACACCATAACGACCCTAGGGACGGTTCGTCCGTTCCGTCAGGAAAGAATTATCACATCGCCGTTTCGGGCACACTTCTTCGTAGAGACACTGTCGAGTTTACGGGCGTGTGGGCCATGAATGGGCAGCGCCAGTATTGGTCAATCCACGTTTATGTCACGGTAAGTGGAAATCCTGACCACATCTGGTGCGTTCCCGATTCCCTCACCAAGGACACCGCCGCCTGCGGCAACTACATCGGAAACAATGTGGCTATCATCGCCGACGCTCCCGGAACGCGCATCGACGTGCCGGCTGCCGATAAGGCGAGGCAGAAAGAAATCTTGGATAACGTGTGCGGCAATGGGTATAAGCCGCAACTGAATATCACTTGCGGCACGGACGCAAAAGGCAATACGTGGGCCAGTGCCGGAAACACGGTGTGGACATTGCTGCATTAGCCAGATGCCTCCCGTCACGCCGCACCACTCGTGCGGGGCGTGACTCATCGATCCACGACCCGCAGCAGCATTCGCGGTGCGCAGCCTGGTCAGGCTCGGGTCAGCTCGAAGAGCGGGATGACGCGGCTGGTCTTCTTCTCGTATTCGCCGAAACCGGGCGCGATCGCCACCACCTTCGGATAGGTGTCGTCACGTTCCTCTCGCGGTAGCTCACGTGCCACAACGTCATACGCTTCGGTACCGACCTCGACGTGAGCCCGCGGGTTGGCCCGCAGATTGTGCACCCAGTCCGGGTTGGTGTCGGCACCTGCCTTGGAGCCCACGATGAGCATCTTGCCGTCGACGGTGACGTAGGCCAGCGGCGCAAGTCGCGGCTGGCCAGATTTGGCCCCGGTCGTGGTCAGCAGCAGCAGCGACGCGTCCTTGAACGGGCCTCCGACGACGCCGCGGTTGGCGCGGAACTCGTCGACGATGCCCGTGTTGAACGCCTTCATGGTGTCGGCGTCAGGAATCTGGTTCGTGCTGGGTGTCTCGGCCATGCTTGGTCAAGCCTCCGGCGAGTGCGCAAATATTCCGCGTCAGGCTTTTTGTTCTTCCTTCGGCGGTGCGATCACGGCGATGCCCACCTCTTTGAGCTGCTGGGCGGTGATCGGCGCAGGCGCTTCTGTCAGCGGGTCCACGCCTCCGCCCGATTTGGGGAATGCGATCACCTCGCGGATCGAGTCCATTCCCGCCAGGAGTGCGGTGATGCGATCCCACCCGAACGCGATGCCACCGTGCGGCGGCGCCCCGAAGGAGAACGCGTTCAACAGGAATCCGAATTTGTCCTCCGCCTCCGCCTTGTCAAGACCCATGACGGCGAACACCCGCTCCTGCACGTCGCGGCGGTGGATACGTATTGAGCCGCCGCCGATTTCGTGGCCGTTGCACACGATGTCGTACGCATCGGCCAGTACGCCGCCGGTGTCGCTCTCGATCGCGTCGACCGAGTCGGGCTTCGGTGACGTGAAGGCATGGTGGACCGCGGTCCACGCCCCCGAGCCCACTGCGACGTCACCGGCCGCGGTGGCCTCGTCCGCCGGCTCGAACAGCGGCGGGTCCACCACCCAGACGAACGCCCACTCGGCCGGATCGATCAAGTTGAGCCGGCGCGCGATTTCGATGCGGGTCGCACCCAACAGAGCCCGCGACGATCTTGTCGAGCCTGCTGAGAAGAACACGCAGTCGCCGGGGGCGGCGCCGACGTGGGCCGCAAGCCCTTCGCGTTCGGCGTCGGAGAGGTTCTTGGCCACCGGCCCGCTCAACGTGCCGTCGTCGCCGATGAGCACGTAGGCCAGCCCGCGGTGTCCGCGCTGCTTAGCCCAGTCCTGCCAGCCGTCCAGCGTGCGGCGCGGTTGAGCCGCACCACCCGGCATGACCACCGCACCGACGTACTGCGCCTGGAAGACCCGAAAAGGCGTGTCGCGGAAGAAGTCTGTGCACTCGACCAGCTCCAGCCCGAACCGCATGTCGGGCTTGTCGGAGCCGAATCGGCGCATCGCGTCGGCGTAGGTGATCCGTGGCAGCGGTGTCGGCACCGAGTAGCCGATCAGTGCCCACAGCGCCGTGAGAATTTCCTCGGAGATCGCGATGATGTCCTCGGCGTCGACGAAGCTCATCTCCATGTCGAGCTGCGTGAACTCCGGCTGCCGGTCGGCACGGAAGTCCTCGTCGCGATAGCAGCGTGCGATCTGGTAATAACGCTCCATTCCGGCCACCATCAGCAACTGTTTGAACAGCTGCGGACTCTGCGGCAGCGCATAGAACGACCCCGGCTGCAGCCGCGCCGGCACCACGAAGTCGCGCGCCCCTTCCGGAGTGGATCGCGTCATCGTGGGAGTCTCGACCTCGACGAAGTCGTGACGCGCCAACACGTCGCGTGCCGCTGCATTTACCTTGGAGCGCAACCGGATTGCCCCGCCCGGGCCGTCACGACGCAAATCAAGATACCGATACTTCAGGCGCGCCTCCTCCCCCGCAGGCTCATCGAGCTGGAACGGCAGCGGCGCGCTCTCGCCGAGAACGGTCAATGATGTCGCGTTGACTTCGACGTCGCCGGTGGGGATTTCGGCGTTCGCGTTGCCTTCCGGCCGGACCTCGACAACGCCTTCCACTGCGATGCAGAATTCGGCACGGAGCCGGTGCGCCTGGGCAAGGACGTCGCCGTCGCGGAACACCACTTGCGATACGCCGGATGCGTCGCGCAAGTCGATGAAGATGACGCCTCCGTGGTCGCGGCGGCGCGCCACCCATCCGGCCAGCGTCACCGTCTGCCCGGCGTCGGTGGCCCGAAGTGACCCCGCGGCGTGAGTGCGCAGCACAAAGACTCCCTGTCAAGAAGTGGCAAGAGGCGAGTGCTCAGTCTAGAGGCGGGTACTTCACCGGTAGCTTTGGCGCTCGTGAGCACGACCATCGGTGTGGTGGGTCCTGGTGCCGTCGGCGCGACGGTGGCGGCCTACCTTCACAAAGCCGGCCATCAGCTCGTGCTCTGCGGGCGCACCCCCCGCGATCACCTGGAAGTAAGGCCCGACGGTGCTGACCCGATCGTCGTACCGGGGCCCGTGCACACTGATCCGGGGAAGTTGAACGGTCCTGTCCGGTTGGTGGTGTTGGCAGTGAAGGCCACTCAGCTCGACGAGGCCGCGCGCTGGCTCGCTGTGCTGGCTGACCAGAACACGGTCGTGTGCGTTCTGCAGAACGGGATCGAGCAGGTCGACCTTGTCCAGCCGCACTGCCCGCGGTCCCGGGTCGTACCGGGCATCGTCTGGTTCGGCTCCGAGGCGCAACCCCAGGGATGGGTCCGGGTGCGCGGCGAACCGCGGCTCACACTGCCGGCTTCCGCGGGGTTCGTCGTCGACCTCCTGAACGACGCCGGATGTGTGGTCGCGACAGCGGACGACTTCCACACCGAAGCGTGGCGCAAACTGCTGGTGAACGCGCTTGCCGGACTGATGGTGCTCACGGGTCGCCGGTCGGGGATGTTCCGGCGTGATGACGTCGGGACGTTGGCGCGCGCATATCTCACTGAATGCCTTGCCGTGAGTCGCGCCGACGGCGCCGAACTCGACGACGAAGTGATCGACGAGATCGCCGGGATGTTCGCAGGCGCTCCCGACGACATGGGGACCTCGATGCTGTTCGACCGCGAGGCGGGTCGACCGCTGGAATGGGACATCCGTAACGGCGTGATCGTCCGGAAGGGCCGCGCACACGGACTGGCCACACCGATCAGCGAGGTGATCGTCGCACTGCTTGCCGCGGCTAGCGAGGGTCCCGGCTAGCGAGGGTCCCGTCAGTACAGTCCGACCCAGGCCTCACGGCGCCGACGATCCGGGTCGTCGATGACGACGTCGCGGGTGGATTTGATGATCCGGGTGGCGCGCTGCGGAACTTCATAAGGCGGCCAGTCGCTGCCCGGCGCGGCGGTCGCGAAATCCAGCCACGCCCGCTGCAGACGTCGCCCGACCGAGGGTTGGACCCGTCTGCCGAGCGGGTGGATCAGCCGGCCGAGATACGAGCCGTAGGTGTGCTGGATGTGCACGATTTCACTTCCGTGCGTCGCACCGAGCCCCAATGCCCGCAGGCTGACGCCCGCGTGGTCGAAACGGTAGGCGTAGGTCGGCGCAAGCGCGCTGTAGGCATCGGCGAATCCCCATGTCGGGCCGCCGAACATGATGTCGGAACCCACGGCGATCGCAGCTCGTCGTCCCGGATAGCGCGGATATGCGGCCAGCACCCCGTCACGACGGTCGGGAGCCACGCGCGCGAAGTAGTTCTCGACGAGGGCCGAAGTAGTAGGGATCATCGGCGGCCGTGCCCAGGCGAACATCGACGCTTCATGGCGGTTGACGCCGACGATCAACGGTAGGCGCGTGATCCTTTCAGCGCGGGCGGCGTCCGTCGGATGCTGCGGGAGAAGGTCGACACCGTAGGTCAATCCGTATGCAAGCGTCGGCGTCGTCGCCGAGCTGCGTGCCTGCACTCGACCCGCCGCGCGACGCAACTGCCGCTGCGGCAGGCGCTTGACGTCGGCCACATCGACGTCGAGCTCGCGAAGGAACTCATCAGCCCGCCGGGCACGCACGTCGCGGTCCGCGATCAACGGCAGGGCCGGGCTCTGCGCGATAGCGCGGCCGAACAGACCGTCGGCAGCAGAACTCGCCAGCAACGCGAGCACTGACGTCGCGCCGGCCGATTCGCCGAAGACGGTGACCCGCTCCGGGTCGCCACCGAACGCGGCGATGTTCTCGCGCACCCATTGCAACGCGGCGATCTGATCGCGCAACGCGAGATTATCGTCGAACCCTGCGCCGAGGCTGGATAGCTCGAGGCCGCCGAACACCCCGATCCGGTACGTCACGTTGACGACGACGACGTCGCCGTTGGCGGCCAGGCGCGCGCCGTTGTACAGCTGAAAATTCCCCGCGCCGAAGACGAACGCGCCGCCAGGTATCCACACCATCACCGGCAGCGACGCCGTCTTGTCCGGGGATGTATCCGGAGACCACACCGTCAGCGTCAGGCAGGCTTCGTCACGAATCTTCGGGTCGTCGCGCCCACCGCCGACAAAGGTCTTGCCTTGTAGCGGAATCGGACCGGGTTCCATGGCGTCGCGCACGCCCCGCCACGGCGGCAGCGGCGCGGGCGCGCGGAATCGCCGGTCACCGAGCGGTTGCTCGGCGTAGGGCACACCACGCCAGACACCGACACCGAGCTCAGTTGTACCGCGCACGTCGCCGCAGGGCGGATGTGCGACGCGTCCCTGCACCACATCCACCCCACGATCCACTCCCACGCCCGAATCGTAGTGTGCGAAGCTGGACCCCCCTGACGACGCGAGGCGATGGAGCGATGCGATGACCTTCAACGAAGGCATGCAGATCGACACGAGCACCACGTCGAGCAGTGGTGGCGGCCGGGGGATGGCGATCGGCGGCGGTGTCGGAGGGCTGCTGATTCTGGTTGTCGCGCTGCTGTTCGGCGTGGATCCGAGCACGGTGGCGCCGACTCAAACGCAGGGCCAGGGTCAGGACGTCCCTGGTTTCGACGTGACCCAGTGCAAGACGGGTGCGGACGCCAACAAGATCCTCGGTTGCCGAATCATCGCCACGGGCAACTCCGTCGACGCGGTATGGAGCCAGCCGGAGCTGCTGGGTGACCGGTACACCCGGCCCCGCACGCAGTTCTATACCGGGCAGGTCAGCACGGCGTGCGGTGGTGCGACAAGTGATGTGGGCCCGTTCTACTGCCCTGGCGACCAGATCGCGTATTTCGACCTCGACTTCTTCGACGTGCTGCTCAAGCAACTGGGTTCCAGCACAGGGCCGCTCGCGCAGGAGTACGTGGTGGCGCACGAGTTCGGCCACCACGTGCAGAACCTGCTCGGCGATATCGGCAAGGCTCAGCAGGGCGCGAAGGGCGCCACAGGCAACGGAGTGCGCACCGAGTTACAGGCAGACTGCTACGCAGGCGTGTGGGCGAACTACGCGACCAAGATCAAGCAGCAGAACGGCACACCCTACTTGGATCCGTTCACCGACAAAGACATTCAGGATGTCATGTCCGCCACCCAGTCAGTCGGGGACGACTGGATTCAGAAGCGGACCACCGGCCGAGTAGACCCGTACACCTTCACGCACGGCACCTCCGAGCAGCGGCAGCACTGGTTCACCGAGGGCTATCAGAGCGGCGACTACAACCACTGCGACACCTACGACGCAGCCGACCTGAACTGACACGGTTCGTGTCCTCGCGTTCTTCTCGGCGACCCGAGCGGACACTAACTGTGCCATTGACAAATGGCACCATTAGCTGTTGTATGCGTTTGTGCCCTATTCCGGCGCGGTTCCGACAAAGGGGTCGACGCGATCGCGCAGCGCCGCGGCCGTCAGCGCACTGACGCTGCGCCAGATCAGCGCGGTGCTACCGCCCGAGCGCGCTTGGGGTTTGCGGTTGTCGCGGCTGATTCTGGCGACGGTCATGGACACGTTCGGGCCGACTCTGGCGGGCACCGACGTCAGCTACGTCAACACGGTCACCCCCGACGGTCGCCGCGTTGCTGGGGAATGGGTGCGCGGTCCGGAAGTTCGCCGAACGGACGCCGCGGTCTACTACATCCACGGCAGCGGCTACGCACTGTGTTCGCCTCGCACACACCGGCGGCTGGTGTCATGGCTGTCGCAACTGACCGGGCTGCCCGTGTTCTCCGTCGACTACCGACTGGCACCCCGGCACCGCTTCCCCGTCGCCGCCGACGACGCGCACAGCGGCTGGGATTGGCTGGTCTCCTCGACGGGCCTGTCGCCCTCCCAGATCGTGGTGGCCGGAGATTCCGCGGGTGGGCACCTGGCCGTCGACCTGATGATCCATGGCAACCAAAATGCCAGGCGTGCAGCCGCTTTAGTGCTTCTTTCTCCCCTCGTCGACATGTCTCTTTCGCTCGCCGCGGCACGCGAGGCGCTTCGTCGCGATCCGGCGATCAGGGTGGCCGACGCCACAAGACTCCTTCAGTTATATTGCGGCGGAATCGATCCCGGGCACCCGCGGCTGGCGCACGACGTCGCGAGGGGCCCTGTGCTGCCACCGGCATTGATCCAAGCGGGCGGCAGCGAGGTGCTCGCCGCTGACGCCCATCGGTTGGCGCAGGACATCGGTACCGCGGGCGGCGTCTGCGAACTGCAGATATGGCCGGACCAGGTGCACGTGTTTCAGGCTCTCCCTCGGCTGGCACCCGAAGCGGCCCAGGCAATGAAGTACATCGCGACGTTCATCTCGGACGCGTTGAGAGTGCAGACAGGCGCTGCGGAGGAGACGGCATAGCGATGTTCGGACGATCACGCAGGCGCAGTCGCGACGCTGCCGCTGTCATCACCGGTGCGGGTAGCGGCATCGGCGCCGCCTTCGCGCTCGAACTGGCACGCCGCGGCGGACGCGTGGTGTGCAGCGACATCGATCAGACCGCTGCGCAGCGAACCGCCGACGCGATCGCCGATCAGGGCGGCAGTTCGACCGCGCTGCGCTGCGACGTATCCAGCGCCGACGACGTTGCCCGGCTGGCCGCTGACGCCCAGGGCTGGTTCGGGTCGGTGCCGACACTCGTGATCAACAACGCCGGCGTCGGCGCCGGCGGCAACGCGATCGGAGACTTCGGCCTCGAGGACTGGTCATGGGTGCTCGGTATCAACCTGTGGGGTCCGATCCACGGATGTCATGTGTTCGCACCGATTCTGCGTGACGCGGGCTACGGCGGAGTCATCAATGTGGCCTCCGCAGCAGCCTTCGGCGCCGCCCCCGGAATGGCGGCGTACAACGTCGGAAAGGCAGGCGTGCTGTCGCTCTCCGAAACTCTCGCCGCGGAACTCAGTGGCACCGGCGTCAACGTCACGGTGTTGTGTCCGACCTTCGTCAAGACCAACATCGTTGAATCTGGCCGTATCACAGCGCAATCCAGTGAACTCGCCAACACCCTGATGCGGTGGTCGGGATTCTCCGCAGCCCGAGTCGCGCGGATGTGTCTGGACACCCATGACCGCGGCGGCCTGTATTGCATGCCGCAGCCGGAGGCCCGGATCGGCTGGGGCATCAAACGGTTTGCGCCAGAGACATACACCCGGGCCGCCGGCCTGATCTCCCGCGTCGGGACTCCGACGCGGGAAAGCACGTCATAGGAGGTCACATGGCCATCGACATGGATGCGATGCTCGAGAAGATCAAGGACAGGCAGTGGGTGCTGGCCGACATCGACTGGACCGCGCCGGGCGCCGAGATGATCAGCGACCAGCAGCGGCCGAAGCTCAAGGCGTTCATGGCCGACCTGTGCTGGATCGAGAACATCGGCGCAAGGGGATTCGCCGCGCTGGCCAAGAAGGCGCCGACGCCGACCATCGCCGAGATCTACCGCTACTTCCACGCCGAAGAGCAGCGCCACGCCAACGCCGAACTGGCGCTGATGAACCGGTGGGGAATGCTCGAGGACGGCGAAGTGCCCGAGCCCAATGTCAACATCCGTTTGGCGATCGAGTGGCTGGACCGCTGGGCCGACGACATGCCGTTGTCCGTGCTGGGCACCGTCATCCCGATGCTGGAGGTCGCGCTCGACGGGGCATTGTTGAAGTTCCTGCTCGACGAGGTCCATGATCCGGTGTGCCACCAGGTGTTCGAGAAGATCAACAACGACGAGTCCCGGCACATCGCAGTCGATTTCGAAGTATTGGACATGATCGGGCACGCGAAAGCGCGGCAACTGTTGATCCAGTTCGTCGGCACCGTTGCATCGCCGGGTCTCATCGCCGGTGCGATCATGTACGCCCCACTGCTCAACAGGGTGCGCAACGAGATGGCCGGTATGGGGATGGAACCCGACCGATTGTACAACGCGGTCAAGCGATTCAAACAACTGGGTGAGCGCGGTCAATTCACCTGGCGGGTACCGACGTATCAGGTCCTGAAGCGGCATGCCGCAGTGGTGGTGAACCCGCGCCATCCGTACCATCTCCTGGCGAATTCGATGGTGTGGCTCTCGGACCGGTATCCGCGTCCGTTGCTGCCGGCCGTACCTAGCTGGGTCAAAGAAGTCACCCACGAGCCTGCGGCTTAAGGAGATTCACGTGCCGAATCACGTCCATTCCACCCTCGTCGTCGGTGCCGGATTCAGCGGGCTGGGTGCGGCCATCAAGTTGGCAGAGGCAGGCGTTGACGACATCGTCATCCTGGAACGCGCGGACCGCGTGGGAGGAACATGGCGCGACAACACCTATCCGGGCATCGCGTGTGACATCCCTTCGCTGCTGTACTCGTTCTCGTTCGCGAAGAACCCCGCGTGGTCCAGCGCTTATCCGTCGGGGTCGGAGATTTGCCACCACATAGACAAGCTGACCGACCAGTTCGACCTGCGTCGGCTGATCCGCTTCAACACCGAGGTCACCGGGTTGAGCTTCGACGAAGAAGCCGGTGTCTGGACAGCAAAGACCAATCAACGCAAGACTTTTCACGCACGAACCGTGGTGCTGGCGTCCGGCCCGCTCGCCGACTCCAGTTTGCCCGAAATCCGTGGCATCGACACCTACGAAGGGCACACGATCCACAGCGCCCGGTGGGACCACGAGTATGACTTCACGGGCAAACGCGTCGGGGTGATCGGCACCGGTGCAAGCGCCGTCCAGATCGTGCCCGAACTGGTGAAGCAGGCGGACTTCGTCAAGGTCTTCCAGCGGACCCCGGGCTGGGTGCTGCCACGGTGGAACCCGTCGACACCGCCGGCGGTGCAGGCGTTGTTCTCGAAGGTGCCCGCCTCTCAACAGCTTGCCCGCGAGGCACTGTTCTGGGGGCACGAGGTCAGTGCCCTTGCGCTCGTATGGAATTCGCCGCTGACGTCAGTGGTCACCCGTCTCGGGAAGCTCCATCTGCGCCGCGCGGTGAAGGATCCGTGGTTGCGCCGTCAGCTCACTCCCGATTTCACCCCGGGATGCAAGCGGATGCTGATCTCCAGCGACTACTACCCCGCGCTGCAGCGCGACAACTGCAAGCTCATCGACTGGCCGATCGCCACCCTGAGCCCGGTGGGCGTGCGGACCAGCGAAGGCATCGAGCACCACCTCGACTGCATTGTGTTCGCCACCGGATACGACGTACACCTGCAAGGTCCGCCCTTCCCGGTGACGGGGCTCGGAGGCCGGTTGCTGTCTGCGGAATGGGCGGCCGGCGGTCAGGCGTACAAGAGCATCAACGCTCACGGCTACCCGAACCTGTTCTTCATGACGGGTCCCAACTCCGGGCCGGGTCACAATTCCTTACTTGCCTACGTAGAAGGCCAACTCGACTACGCGGTGCGGGGCATCACGACGATCCTGCGGAAGAACCTGCGATACCTCGACGTGCGCGAGGATGTTCAGCGCAGACACAACAAGGGCATCCAGAAGCGGCTGCGGGACACCACGTGGATGACGGGTTGCAGCAGCTGGTATCTGACAAAGGACGGATTCAACGCGGCGATGTATCCCGGCTTCGCCACGCAGTATCTTCGTCAGATGCGCAACTTCCGGCTCGACCATTATCAAGTGGCTGCTCAAAAGCCCATGCGGCTGGCCGCGACCCGGTCCCCGGCCTGATGCCAGACCGCGCGGCGCGTCATCACCCTGGCGGCGTCGCCGGGGTGCTGGCCACGCTGCGCAGCGCGCCACGACGCGTGCGTCGCCAGTCGCGGGACCTGATCGAGACGGCGGTGTCGCAGCTCTTCGACGCCGCCACCCGAGATCCTTACGGCGCCAGTTCCTCCGGTGAGTATCGGATCGACGACCTGGCTCGCCTCGCGGGCACGACCACGCGAAACGTCCGGGTCTACCGCGATCGCAGGTTGTTGCCGCCACCCCTGCGCGTCGGACGTATCGCGCTGTACAACGACACCCACCTCACGCGACTACGGCTCATCACCTCGATGCTCGACCGCGGCTACACCCTGGCTCACGTCGGCGAGATGCTCAGCGCCTGGGAGAACGGCAAGAGCCTGGCCGACGTCCTCGGCCTGGAGAACGCGCTCGTCGGCACCTGGGCGGCGGAGAAGCCCGAAACCCGGCCGCGCGCAGAAGTCGAGCGACTGATCGACGACGACACCGCATTCGAGCGCCTTGTGTCCCTCAACCTCGTGAAGATCGACGGTGCGAACGCGACCGTGGTGCGTCCAAAGCTGATCGAAGCATTCAACGAGATCCGCGGCTACGGCATCGGCATGGGCAGACTCATCGATCTTCACGAGCAGATCGTTCCGCTGGTCGACCACATCAGCGAAATCCTGGTGCGGACCGGTGCCGAGCACGTCGTCGGGCTGATCGAACCCGGCAAGGCGCTGCCGAAGGACGCCGAGATCGCCGAACTGATCACCATGTTGGTGCGGTTCCGCACCCAGGCGGTGGCATCCGTCGCCGCTACGTTGACGTCGTCGATCGAGGCGACCATCGAGAACCTCGTGAGCGGCCTACTGTCTGATTTCATCGACAAGTCCGCCGACTCGGCGGCCATGTAGGCACGCCTAGAACAGCGTGAGTTCTGCGGTTGCCGGCGCCGGGACCACTGGCGCGGGAGCATCCGTGAAATCCCTTTTGTCGCCGGTCAATCCATGCTTGGCGATCAGTGGTGCCGCGCGTTGTCTCAGCGTCTCGCGGTAGTCCGCGGGAAGATACGCACCTCGGCGGTAGAGCTCGCGGTAATTGCCGACGAGTTCTGGATGCGAGCGGGCCAGCCACGCCATGAACCAGCCACGGGTCGAGCCTCGCAGGTGCAGGCCGAATACCGTCACGGAAGTGCCTCCCGCGCAAGCGATGTCACCGAGTAACGCGTCGAGCTGCTGCGTCGAGTCCGTCAGATGCGGTAGAACGGGCGCGACCATCACGTGGCATGCGAAGCCGGCGTCACGAATTGCGGTGATCAGTCCCAGCCGCGCCTTGGGCGACGGGGTGCCAGGTTCGACGTCGAGGTGAACGTCCGGGTCACCGACAGCCAACGAGATCGCGATGCTTACCGGCACCGAGTCCGACGCAGCACTGAGCAGTGGCAGGTCACGTCGTAGCAGGGTTCCCTTGGTCAGAATCGACATCGGCGTACCCGAATCGGCCAGCGCGCCGATGATTCCCGGCATCAGCGCATAACGACCCTCAGCACGTTGGTACGGATCGGTGTTGGTGCCGAGAGCGACGGTGTCGCGCCGCCATGACGGCCGGTGAAGCTCGCGGCGCAACACGTCGGCGACATTTGTCTTCACGACGATCTCGGTGTCGAAGTCCCGGCCGGGGTCGAAGTCGAGGTATTCGTGGGTGGGCCGCGCGAAACAGTAGCGGCAGGCGTGTGAACAACCGCGGTAGCCGTTGACCGTGTAGCGGAACGGCAGCATCGCGGCGTCCGGGATCTTGTTCACGGCCGACTTGCAGAGCACCTCGTGAAATGTGATGCCCTCGAACTGCGGCGTGCGGACTGTGCGGACGAAACCGATCCGCTGCAGGCCGGGTAGGGCGCCGTCGTCGACGTCGATGCCCTGCCCGTCCCATCGCATGTCTTCATTCGAACGCTAGTTCGATGAATTGTCAATGGCGTGTTCGGCGCCGCACGGAGAGAACGCCGGATCGCGCAGCGGTTGCGGTTGCGCGGCATCGTGTTTGACTAAGTCGTGTGACAGAACTGCTGTTCTCGTACGGGACTCTGCGGCAGCGGGACGTGCAGGTGAGCACGTTCGGCCGCGAGCTCAACGGACAGGAGGACGCAATCGTCGGCTACGAGCTGGCGTACGTCACAATCAGTGACCCGCACGTGGTTGCCGCCAGCGGCTGCGCCCGCCACCCGATCCTCAAGGCGACGAACAGCCCGGGCGGCGAGGTGAAGGGCACCGTGTTCGCGATCAGCGATTCAGAGCTGGCGGCTGCCGACGAATACGAAGTCGACGACTATACGAGGGTGCGGGTCCCGCTTCGCTCCGGCGCGGAGGCGTGGGTGTACGTCTTCGCGGGCCGATGAACGGCTACCAGGGCTTCAGCGTGCAGGTCGCGGCGGTTTCGCCGCTCTGATCCGCAGCGACGTTGCCGTCGACCGTGATCAGGCAGTGCGGGTTCGGAGTCCCGTTGTAGCGCGCGGCACCACCGGCCATCACATAAGCCCAGCTGCTGTCCGACAGGGTCGTCGGAAAGACCCACGGCGAGTCCGGACCGACGGAGATTCGCTCGCTCCGCAGATAGTCGTCGGGGTGGGCGTCCAGCGCGGCCTTGCTGGGCGGAGCCGCGAACAGATAGTTGACGCTGAGGCTCGCCTCCTGGCCGGACGTGATCGTGTAGACCACCTGGTGCCCAGTGGGCTCGGCGCTTGCGGTGACAGGGATGGACGTGAGGCCCGCGGCAGCAACCAACGCTGCAGCCAATGGGATAGCCGCTGTTCGCATGTAGGTCACATCGCCGCACGGTACCGGACCATTACATGCCGCACGACTTTTGCCATCTAGCGGGCAAGGCGCTCGAGCACGTCAGTGACGATGCGGTCGGCACCGACATCGACTTGCTCACCCGACGCGAGATCCTTCACCTTGATGGACTCTTCCGCGTCTTTGATCAGTGCCAGCGCCGCGCCGGATCGGTCCGCGGAACGCAACATGGCCTTCAGCCCACGGTCCCCGTACGCGACGTCGACGCGAACTCCGTTCGCACGCAGACTCGCGGCGATCTGGGCGAGGTCGATCTTGGCGTCCTCCCCCACCGGGATACAGAACACGTCGGCGCGCGCCGTGGCGCCGGCGGTCTTGCCTTCGGCGCGAAGAGCCAGCATCGTGCGGTCGACACCCAGGCCGAACCCGATCCCCGACAGGTCTTGTCCGCCGAGCCGGCGCATCAGCCCGTCGTAGCGGCCGCCGCCACCGATTCCGGACTGCGCGCCGAGCCCGTCGTGCACGAACTCGAACGTGGTCTTGGTGTAGTAGTCCAGCCCGCGCACGAGCCGCGAGTTGACCACGTATGGCACCTGGAGTCGATCGAGGTGCGCCAACACGGTCTCGAAGTGGCGCTTGGCGTCCTCGGAGAGGTGGTCGAGCATCACCGGCGCTTCGGTGAGCTGGCTGCGTACGCCGGCCCGCTTGTCGTCGAGCACACGCAACGGATTGATCTGAGCTCTCCGACGGGTGTCCTCGTCGAGGTCGAGGTTGAGCAGGAAATCCTGCAGCAGCTCGCGGTACTGCGGGCGGCAGGAGTCGTCACCCAGGGATGCGATCTCCAGGCGGAATCCGTCCAGGCCCAGCGCGCGGAACCCGGCGTCGGCGATGGCGATCACCTCGGCGTCCAGCGCCGGATCATCGATGCCGACGGCCTCGATCCCGACCTGCTGCAATTGCCGGTAACGGCCGGCCTGCGGTCGCTCGTAGCGGAAAAACGGACCGGCATAGCACAGCTTGACCGGCATCGGTCCGCGGTCGAGTCCGTGCTGGATGACAGCGCGGATGACACCCGCCGTGCCTTCAGGCCGAAGCGTGACGGACCGGTCGCCTCGGTCGGCGAAGGTGTACATCTCCTTGGACACGACGTCAGTGGATTCACCGACACCGCGGGCGAACACCGCGGTGTCCTCGAAGATCGGCAACTCGATGTCGGCGTAACCGGCCAGGCGCGCAGAGCGCAGCAGTCCGTCGCGCACCGCCACGAACTCCCCTGACTCGGGCGGCAGGTAGTCGGGCACGCCTTTGGGCGCCTGGAATTCGGTCACGGAGAAAGGCCTTCGAGAAACGGATTGGTCCGGCGTTCCGCACCGATCGTGGTGGACTCGCCGTGTCCAGGTAGTACCACAGTCTCGTCGTCAAGCACCAACAGTTTTGCGACGATCGACCCCAGCAGATCGCGGCCGCTCCCGCCGGGCAGATCGGTGCGCCCGACGGAGTTCCGGAAAAGCGTGTCGCCACTGAAGACGACGCCGGTGGGGCCGTCGTCGATGCGGAAGACGACTGACCCGCGGGTGTGCCCGGGTGTGTGGTCGACGGTGACGGTGATCCCCCCGAGCTCGATCTTGTCGCCGTCGCGGTCGAGCTCGACCACCTGCCTGGGTTCGCGAAACAGCGCACCGAGCATCAGCTGGCCCAGCCGGGGCCCGAAGCCTTTGATCGGGTCGGCCAGCATGAACCGGTCTTCGGGGTGGATGAACGCCGGGCAGCCGTAGGTGTCGGCCACCTTCTGGGCCGACCAGATGTGGTCGATGTGCCCGTGGGTCAGGAACACCGCCGCCGGGGTCAGGTGATGCTCGTCGAGGATTCGGCGAAGAGGTGCCATCGCACGCTGCCCAGGGTCGACGACGATCGCGTCGGATCCGTCGCTGCGCGCGAGCACGTAGCAGTTGCACGCCAGCAACCCGGCTGGGAATCCGGTGATGAACACGACGTCCAGTTTCCCACGAAGTGAGGCTTGTCTGAACGACCCTCCGGGGCGAAGTGAGGCTTGTCCGAATGACCGTCCAGCACGGCCGGGATCGAGTGCTCAGGGGTGCATGGCACACTCGGTGGCCATGAGCCGTGAATCTGACGAGCCGACGAGCGAAACGGACGCATCGCTCGACGAGCCCTCGGGCGACGACGAGAGCACAGAGCAGGAGGACACCGGGGTGCCGACGAGCAAGCAGCGGCGTGCAGCGGCGAAGCGCAAGTTGGAGCGACAGCTCGAGCGGCGCGCGCAGCAGGCCCGGCAACGGCGAATCCTGACCATCGCCGCTCTGGCCGCGGTCGTCATCGTGGTGGCCGGCGTGGTGGGTTGGCTGGTGTTCTTCAAGAAGGACAAACCCTCCCCGACAGCGGCAAACGCGGACACCCCGGCCTCGTCAACACCGGCACCGGGCACGCCTGCCGCGGCGAACGCCGGAGTGCTGCCGCCGTTCAAACCCCCCGCTGATCTCGGCGCCAACTGCGTATATCCGGCCAGCCCCGAGCCGGCAGCCAAGAAGGTCGACCCGCCGCGGTCTGGCAAGGTGCCGACGTCCGAGGCCGAAACAAGCATGAGCATCACCACCAATCAGGGTCCACTCGGCATTCACGTGAACAACGCGCAGGCACCATGCACGGTCAACAGCTTCGCGAGCCTGGCCCAGAAGGGCTACTTCAACGACACGCACTGCCACCGGCTCACCACCGGCCCAGGGCTTTTCGTGCTGCAGTGTGGCGACCCCAAAGGCGACGGCTCCGGCGGCCCGGGCTATCAGTTCGCCAATGAATACCCGACGAACCAGTACGTTCCCGACGATCCTGCGCTGAATAATCCCGTCATCTACCCGCGCGGCACGCTGGCGATGGCCAACGCCGGGGCCGGCACCAATGGCAGCCAGTTCTTCCTTGTCTACAAGGACTCGACGCTGCCGCCGAACTACACGGTGTTCGGGAAGGTCGACGACAAGGACCTGGGGACTCTCGACAAGATAGCGGCCGCGGGGACAGCCGACGGTTCGTCCGACGGCAAACCGAAGACCGACGTCGTGATCACCACGGCCCGCGTGGATTAGCGCGGCGGACGCAAGAACTTCATTGCCGCCTTCATGATCGGTTCCGGCACACGATCTTTCATCGCGATCCCTGCGTCTGCCACACGACCGCGTACTTCGGTACCACGCCCGAAATACTTGTTCAGCGGACCGCCGGACGGCTCCAGATCGAAGTGCAGGGGCGGTTTGCCATCGGCGGCGCCGAGCGCATTCGAGATGACGACCCGCTGAATCTCGCTAGTGCCTTCGAAGATGGTGTACAGCTTGGCATCCCGATACCACTTTTCGACGGGATGATCGGTGATGTACCCCCATCCGCCCATCGTCTGGATCGCACGTTCGGTGGCGCGGACCGCCACTTCGCTGGCCGCCATCTTCGACATCGAGCCTTCGCCGCGTTCGAACGGGATCCCATTGGCCGCCATCCAGGATGCTCGCCAGGTCAGCAGGCGCGCGGCGTCGATTTGGGTTGCGATCTCAGCGATCGGAAAGGCAATACCCTGGTTGTCGATGATCGGCGCACCGAACGCCTCACGCCTGTTGGCGTAGGCCGTCATGTATTCCATTGCCGCTCTTGCGATTCCGAGGGCCTGCGCGGCGACCATCGGCCGCGTCTGCTCGAACGTGCCGAGCGTCGCCGACCCGGAATGCCGTCCGCCCTCCATCGCCTCGCGTGCTTTCGCGAACTTGTGCTCCATCTTCTCGTCGCCGCCCAGCAGGTTCTCCCCGGGTACACGAACGCCGTTGAACTTCAACTCCGCGGTGTGGGAGGCCCGACAACCGAGTTTGTCGAGCTTGCGCACCAGCTCGAGTCCCGGCGTACCGCCCGGCACCACGAAAAGTGCCTGGCCGCGGTGGCCCAATTCTTGATCCACGACCGCGTTGACCACGTGCACGTTCGCAATGCCGCCGTTTCCGATCCACATCTTGTGCCCGTCGATGATCCAGTCGTCACCAGCGCGGGTGGCGGTAGTGCGCAGATTGCGTACGTCGCTGCCCCCTTCGGGTTCGGAGATCGCCAGGGCCGCAAGCTTCAAATCCCCCGGCGTACCGAAGCATTCGGGCGCCCACTGCAGCATCTGCTCGGGAGTGGCCGCCTGGCCGATGGCCGACAGCGCCAGCGCGGGCATCACAACGGCCAAACCGATACCCGCACACCCCCAGAAGATCTCCTCCATGAACATCGGCAGCGACATCCCGGTCGGGTCGCCGATGAGGTCCCGATAGAAAAGCGGGCTGTAGAAGCCGCGCTCGGCAGCCTCCTCGAGCACCGGCCACGGGAACTCCTGGAGTTGGTCGTAGTGCTGGGCCACCGGCCTGATGCACTTTTCAGCGAACTCGTGTGCACGATTTGCCAAGTCGTGTTGAGCCTCGGTCGGCGTCAGGTCGAAGGTCACGATTCCTGCGGTACCCGCGGTACCGGAGAAAAAAACATGTGTTCACTGAAAGCCCATCCACAGGGCTCGGCAAGAGTTGAGATCAGGCACCTTGCGCTGACCTAGGGTCGGACACAAGCGCGTCGCAGTTCGGCGATCAGGAGATTCCAGGAGTTCTGATGTTCACGCCAGCGTCACCGGTCTACCCGCCGCCACCTCCGCCTCGGTCACGCGCAATGCCATATGTCGTCGCGCTCATCATCGTCGCGCTCGTCGGCGGGTACCTGTTGGTCGGGGTCCTGACCAGGGACAAGTGGGCCGGCACCATCACACAGGAGCGCACACGGGTGACGGTCGCAGCGCACGCTCCGGGCGGGTCACCTGTCTCCTCTGCGGACCTGGCCCAGGCACGCGAGGTTCTCGGCGAACGGCTCGACGACCTCCGGATCCCGGGCGCCGCCGTGGCGGTCGAGGCAGACCACCTCGTCGTCATCGTGCCGGGTCGCAGCGGTGGCGTGGTGAAGGACATCATCCGGTCAGGCCAGTTGCACATCCGTCCAGTCGTCGATTCGGCGCCGATCAGCGGCGCGCGGCCGTCGTCGACACCCGCGCCGCCGGCCTTTCGGGATCCCAACGAGCGGGCAAAGGCGGTCGCGTTCCAGAAGTTGCTGCGACAGACGCCGGGGATGGAGAGGGAGGCATACGCCTACTTGACGCAGACGCGGTGCGAAGAGCCTGATCTGCTTGCCGGGATCGACGATCCCGCTCTGCCGCTGGTGACGTGTGGAGTTGTCGGCACCACCGGTCAGAAGATGATTTACGTGCTGGAGGAATCGGTCATCGACGGAGACCAGATCGACACCGCTGCTTCTCTCTTCGATGAGCAGAGTGGTCAGTGGCTGGTCAGGGTGAAGTTCAACGCTGCCGCCACGAAGGTCTGGGCCGACTACACAGCCGGTCATGTGGATACGGCCACTGGGTTCGTGCTCGACACTGAGGTGATCAGCGCACCGGTGATCAGAGAAGCAATCCCCGGAGGAACGACGCAGATCAGCGGCGATTTCACGATCGCCTCCGCCCGCGACCTGGCGAACGTACTGACCAGTGGCGCGTTGCCGTCGTCGCTGTCGCTGACTTACGAATCGGCGACGACCGAGACGACGGCAGCGGGCGGTGCGAAGTCCACCGCGCTGCGGATTGGCCTCGCCGCCGCCGGCGCCGGGGTGTTCGGTGTGGTGGCCGGTCTGATCACCTACCTGGTCCGGCGGTGGTCCCGCGGCCGGAGTGTCTACGCGGCCGAGGTCACGCGGTACACGTCGTAGACACCTTCGACGTTGCGCACCACGTTGAGCACATGACCCAGGTGTTTCGGATCACCCATCTCGAACGTGAACCGACTGATCGCCACCCGGTCGCCGGATGTGGTGACCGACGCTGAAAGGATGTTCACCTTCTCGTCGGCCAGTACCCGCGTCACGTCCGAGAGCAACCGGTGCCGGTCAAGCGCCTCGACCTGGATGGCAACCAGGAAGACCGACGACGGCGACGGCGCCCACTCGACGTCGATGATCCGCTCCGATTGCTCTTGCAGGGCTTCAGCGTTCGTACAGTCCGTGCGGTGCACACTGACACCGCCGCCGCGCGTGACGAAGCCGAGGATGTTGTCTCCCGGCACCGGTGTGCAGCACTTGGCGAGCTTTGTCAGCACCCCGGGCGCACCCGGTACGGCGACACCGGTGTCTTCGGTATTGCGCTGGCGCAGCGGCATTGTCGCCGGGGTCGAGCGCTCGGCGAGCTCATCCTCGGCGGCCTCGTCACCACCCAGCTGTGCCAAGAGCCGCTGCACGACGTGCCGGGCCGATATGTGGCCCTCGCCTACCGCTGTGTACAACGCAGACACGTCGAGGTACCGCAACTCTCGGGCCAGCGCACCCATGGAGTCCGCACTCATCAACCGTTGCAACGGGAGTCCGCCGCGACGCACCTCGCGCGCGATCGCGTCCTTGCCGGCCTCGAGCGCTTCCTCGCGACGCTCCTTGGCGAACCACTGACGGATCTTCGCCTTCGCCCGCGGCGAGACGACGAACGCCTGCCAGTCTCGCGTCGGACCCGCGTTCGGCGCCTTCGAGGTGAAGATTTCGACCACTTCGCCGTTTTCGAGCTTGCGTTCCAGTGCCACAAGGCGGCCGTTGACTCGCGCGCCGATGCAACGGTGGCCGACCTCGGTGTGCACCGCGTACGCGAAGTCCACCGGAGTCGAGCCGGTGGGCAATGTGACGACGTCACCCTTCGGCGTGAACACGAAGATCTCCTGCACCGCAAGGTCATAACGCAGTGACTCCAAGAACTCCCCGGGATCGGCCGCCTCACGCTGCCAGTCGAGCAGCTGACGCATCCACGCCATGTCGTCGAGCTCGGCAGCCGCATGACCCTGCGGTACTCCGTTGCGGCCCTTGACTTCCTTGTACCGCCAGTGCGCGGCGATGCCGTATTCCGCAGTGCGGTGCATGTCGCGGGTGCGGATCTGGATCTCCAATCCCTTACCCTCCGGACCCACGACCGTCGTGTGCAGGGACTGGTACACCCCGAACCGCGGCTGGGCGATGTAATCCTTGAAGCGGCCTGACATTGGCTGCCACAACGAATGCACAACGCCCACAGCGGCATAACAGTCGCGGATCTCGTCGCAGAGTATGCGGACACCGACGAGGTCGTGGATATCGTCGAAGTCACGACCCTTGACGATCATCTTCTGGTAGATCGACCAATAGTGCTTCGGCCGCCCCTCGACGACGGCGCTGATTTTCGATGCACTCAACGTCGCGATGATCTCGGCCCGGACCTTCGCCAGATACGTGTCGCGCGACGGCGCGCGGTCGGCGACCAGCCGCACGATCTCCTCGTAGCGCTTCGGGTGCAGAATCGCAAAGGAGAGATCCTCGAGTTCCCATTTGACGGTGGCCATGCCAAGTCGATGTGCCAGCGGCGCAATAACTTCCAGGGTCTCCCTGGCTTTCCGCGCCTGTTTCTCCGGCGGCAGGAACCGCATCGTGCGCATGTTGTGCAGGCGGTCGGCCACCTTGATCACCAGCACGCGCGGATCGCGGGCCATGGCGATCACCATCTTGCGGATGGTCTCGCCTTCGGCCGCGGTGCCCAGGACCACCTTGTCCAGCTTGGTCACGCCGTCGACCAAGTGGCCCACCTCTTCGCCGAAATCGGCGGTCAACGCCTCCAGCGTGTATCCAGTGTCTTCGACGGTGTCGTGCAGCAGGGCAGCGACCAGCGTGGTGGTGTCCATTCCCAGCTCGGCCAGAATGTTCGCGACGGCGAGGGGATGGGTGATGTAGGGGTCGCCGGAGTGGCGGAACTGGTCGGCATGTCGCTGCTCGGCGATCTCGTACGCGCGCTGCAGCAACGCCAGGTCGGCCTTGGGGTAGATCTCGCGGTGCACCGCCACCAGCGGTTCGAGCACCGGGTTGACGGCGCTGCGCTGGGCGGTCATCCGCCGAGCGAGCCGGGCCCGCACCCGCCGCGACGCGCTCGAGGGCTTGGCGGTGGGCGGTTCGGCGGACGGCGGCGTCTGGACGGCCTGGGCTACACCTGTGTCGTCAGCCGCCATCAGCACCTCCCAGTCAGAGGATAGTCGCTCAAACCTGGCGCAAGCTGCTGACGGACAGCGGAGCCACCGCGTCCCGGCCGCCGAGGGCGGCGATTTCGAGCACCACGGCCGCACCGGTGACGATGGCGCCGGCGTCGTTGAGCAGCCGGGCAGTAGCAGCCAGCGTGCCCCCGGTGGCCAGCACGTCGTCGATGATCACCACCGTGCGACCGGCGAGGTCGATGCCGTCAGCGGGCACCTCGAGCGTCGCGGAGCCGTACTCGAGCGTGTAGGTCTGTGCCAGCACCGGTGGCGGCAGCTTGCCGCCTTTGCGGACCGCCAGCACCCCGGTGCCGAGCCGGATGGCGACTGCGCCGCCCAGCAGGAAGCCCCGCGCGTCGACCCCCGCGATCAGGTCGGCACCGGACGACAACTCAGCCAGTGCGTCCGTCACCGCGGCAAACCCGTCGGGGTCGGCAAGCACAGGCGTGAGGTCTTTGAATTGAATGCCGGGCGAGGGGAAGTCGGCGACTTCACGGGTGAGCGCAGCGATCACGTCGGCCACGTCGCGTCGTGCGCTCATCCCCGCAGGGTCCATCGGTCCATGTTCCAGCCTGCGCCCCATCGGGTCGGATTGCCGCCGACCGCTTCCATCTTCTTCGACGAGATCACGGTCCGCTGCTGACGGTAGAGCGGCAACGTCGGCATGTCGTTCCACAGCACGCCGGCGGAGTCACTGAGCAGTTTCGCGATCTCCTTGGCGTCGTTGGTAATCGCGAGGTTGTCGATGATGCCGTCCACCTGCGGGTTGGAGTAGCCGGACAGATTGCTGCCGTTGGCCGTGTGCAGGTCGTACCCGTCGATCGGTGACGATCCGCTGGAACCGCTGCCGACCGCACCGCCGGTGCTGGCCAACAACACGTCGATGTCCTTGCCCCGCAGCGACTGTGGGCCAATCTGATCGGACGCGGTTTCCTGGACGGTGATACCGGCAGGCGCGCATGCGGAGGCCATGGCTTTGACCGCTCCCGCCAGTCGCGCGTTGGGAGACTGGTAGCCGACGCGAACCGTCAGCGGAGTGCCGTTGAGCGCCGCCTTGGCAGCGTCCGCGTTCGCCGCTACGTACTGGTTGTTGGCCGGGCCGATCTCCCCGGCAGCGAAAGCGTCGTCGATGGCGGGGTTCAGTCGCGCGTTGGCGATGGGCACACCCGCGTCGCGGGCGATGGCGTCCCGGGGTGTGCACAACGCGAGCGCACGGCGCGCAGCCGGGGCCGCCAACGCGCCCTCGTCGGACAGGATGAGTTGCTCGATACCCGCTGACGGCGCGTCGACCTTCTCGTACCCGTCAGGCACCGTCAGTCCGCCGACCAGTCCCGTCGCAACGTCCACCACGTCGGCCGAACCGTCTTTGAGGCGCGCAGGGATGTTGGCACCTCCGGGGTACACGACGATCCGCTTCGTGACCGGCTTCGTCGTCCACCACCGCTCGTTGATCACCAGCACAATTGCGCCGTCGGCGCGCACCGAATCCAGCTTGTAGGGCCCCGACGAGGGGAACCATCGCAGATTGACTCCGGGTTTCAGATCCCACACGGTGTTCCATGCGTCCGCGATTCGCGCGACCACCGGGGCGTCGTTGTTCTGCAGTGCTCCCGTGACATCCACTCCCAACAGGTCGGCCAGGACGTGGCTGGGCATCATCGACGTGGCCGTGAACAGCTGCGGGTAGTCAGCGAACGGTCGACCCTGGGTGAACGTCACGCGGGCCTTCTTCTGCCCGGGTGTGCAGTCCACCGATTCGATGTCGCCATAGCCTGCGCGACTGGCCGCGTCGAAGCCCGGCAGCCGACCCGACTGTGCCGCCCACGCCAACACCATGTCATCGCACGTGACGGGCTTGCCGTCGGAATACACCGCGCTGTCGGCGATCGTGTAGTCCAAGAGCAGCGGTTCGCGACCCACCACCGACACGGTGCCGAAGTCGTGGTCGGCGACGACCTGCCCGTCCGGGCCGTGGTATCCGAATCCCGTGAGCACGCGGGCGAATGCTTGCGGCGAGGACGAAGCCGCGCCGCCGACGCTGTTCGGGTTGTAGGTGGCGACCGGTCCGTCGACCACATAGCCGATCTGATCGGCCGGAGTTTGCGAGCAGGACGCCAGCACCGCCGGCGCCATCAGCACACCGGCCGCGACCAGCGCTGCCGGCCAGCCCCGACGAGCCATCGAGCTAGCTCCGCCGGGTGTTCCGCTTGCCCGACGGCCGTCCTGTGGTCTTGGCCGCCGGACGGATCGGGCGCGCACCCGGCGCGGGTTTGGCCGCCGCGACCGCGACCGCGTGCCGGCCGCTGGGCTCTTCGTCGTCCGTGGGCTTGTCGGTGGGCTTATCGGGGAGCGACGCGGCCTCGTCGGCGTTCTCTGCGGTCTCGCCCGGCTTGCGCCGACGCAGCACCCGCCGCGTATGGGTTTTGACCAGCTCCGTTTGCTCCCGCAGCGTCACCAGCAGCGGAGTGGCCAAGAATATCGACGAGTACGTGCCGACGATGATGCCAACCAGCTGAACCAATGCCAGGTCCTTCAGGGTGCCGACGCCGAGCAGCCAGACCGCGACGATGATCAGCGCAAGCACCGGGATCACGGAGATCAGGCTGGTGTTGATCGACCGCATGAAGGTCTGGTTGATGGCCAGGTTGGCCTGCTCTGCGAAGGTTCGGCGGGTGGTGTGCTGAAAACCGTGGGTGTTCTCCTCGACCTTGTCGAACACGATCACCGTGTCGTACAGCGAGAAACCCAGGATCGTCAGCAATCCGATGACTGTGGCGGGACTGACCTCGAACCCGACAAGCGAGTAGACGCCCGCGGTGGTGAGGAGGTCGAAACCCAGAGCGGCAAGCGCCGAGGCCGCCATGTATCGCTCGTAGCGGATCGTGATGTACAGGGTGACCAGCACCAGGAATACCGCGAGCGCGATCAGGGCCTTCTTGGTGATCTGTCCGCCCCACGTCGAGGAAACCCCGGAGTCGCTGATCGCCTTCGCGCTGGGCTTGCCGTCCGCGCCCACCGGATGGAACGCCTCGAACAACGCCTCACGGAGCTTGTCGGTTTGATCGTTGGACAGCGTCTCCGCGCGGACCTGAACGGTGGCCGATGCACCGTTGCCGACGATGACGACCTGTCCGGGGTCGTGACCCAGCGTGTCGCGGAACACGGCCGCGACCCGGTCGGTGGTTGCCGCACCGCGCGGGAAGGAGACCTGAGTGCCGCCCTGAAAGTCGATGCCGAGCGTGAAGCCGCGGATGGCGATACTCGCGATTGCGATCACGACGATCAGCCCGCTGATGGCGAACCACATCCGTCTGCGGCCGACGACCTCGAACGCACCGGTACCCGTGTACAGGCGGGTGAAGAAGCCATGGTGCGGGACCGCCGCGGAATCGATGGCGCCCTCCTCGACGGCCGTCGATTCCAGTGCCTCGGCCGATTCGGGGACATCCCCGGCGGTTGTGTTCTTGGTGCCGGTTGCTTTATCGGCGGCCATGGCTACCTCACTCCCGTCGTCGTGTGGGCGGCCGCCCGCCGCTCCCGGGCAATCTGCTGAACGACTCCGAGACCGTTGAACTTGGGGTTGGCCAGCAGCGTGGACTTCGACGCCAGGTACACCAGCGGCCATGTCACCAGGAACACCACCACCACGTCGAGGACCGTCGTCAATCCGAGCGTGAACGCGAAGCCCTTCACCTGGCCGATCGCCAGGATGTAGAGCACGACCGATGCGAGCAGGCTGACGGCGTTGCCCGACAGGATCGTCTTCCTGGCGCGCGCCCAACCTCTCGGTACCGCTGAGCGGAACGAACGGCCTTCGCGGATCTCATCTTTGATGCGTTCGAAGAACACCACGAACGAGTCCGCGGTGGTTCCGATACCGATGATCAGGCCGGCGATGCCGGCCAAATCAAGCGTGTAGTCGATGGTTCGGCCCAACAGGATGAGGATCGCATAGACCATGGCTCCCGACGCGACAAGTGACAGCGCGGTGAGCAGGCCCAGCACCCGGTAGTACAGCAGTGAGTACAGGAGCACGAGCACCATCCCAATGGCACCGGCGATCAGACCCGCCTTGAGCGACGTCAAACCCAATGTGGCCGAAACGGTCTCGGCCTGAGACGACTCGAAAGACAGGGGCAATGATCCGTACTTGAGCACGTTGGCCAGCTCACGCGCCTCGCCGGCCGTGAAGTCACCGGTGACTTGCGTGTTCCCGCCCGGGATGGCCTCTCTGATCACGGGCGCACTGACCACCTGGGAGTCGAGCACGAACGCCGTCGCCGTACCGACGTGAGCCGCGGTGTAGTCCGCCCAGATGTTCGCTCCCGCCGACTTGAACTTGACATTGACCACCCAGCGGTTGCCCTGTTGATCGAAACCCGAACTGGCGCTGTCGATTTGGTCGCCGCTGATGATTGACTTGTCCAGCACGTAGATCATCTTCTGACCCTTTGCGGCGCCGGCTCCGCACGTCACGAGCGGCAAGTTCGGGTCGTCATTACCGGCGAGAAGGTCTGCGCCTTCACACCGCGTCTGCATCAGATAGATGTATGCCTGACGCTCCAGCCCCGGCGTCTGGCGTAACAGCTTCTGGAACTGGATGGCCTTCGCGCGGTCCTTGGCGGGATCAGGCGGCGTGCCGGGGGCCGGCGGTGGGGTCTCGCTTGCGCGCGGAGGCGCGGGAGAGGGCGCAGGCCCGGGGGGCGGTGGGGCGGGTGAGGGCGGCGGTGGGTCCTGGGGATACGGACGCGGCTGCGGAGCGGGTTGTGGCTCGGGCGGCGTCCCCGGCGCACCCGGTGCGGCCCCGGGTGGCACCCCGGACTCGGCACCCGGCGGCAAGCCTGGCATTCCGGGAGCTCCGCCCGGCGGCGCACCCGGCCCGCCCGGCTGCTCCTCGGGGGCGACTGGGACGGAGTCGAGCACCGGCCGGATGAAAAGCTTCGCTGTCTTGCCGAGAGTCTTCGCCTCGTTGCCGTCGCTGCCCGGAACGGTGATGACGAGATTGTCGCCGTCGATGACGACCTCGGATCCCGAGACGCCGAGGCCGTTCACTCGGGC
>JAVHWG010000665.1:0-7652 GCA_032159965.1 Mycobacterium sp. | reverse complement strand
CCGTCTACCTGCTCCAGATGACCGCGGGCTCTTATCGGGAAGGCGCCCTACTCGACGCGTGCTGGCTGCTGGCCGCCCTGCTGATCGCGATCGCCAGTTGGCGGCCGTCCTCGCGTGTCACTCCCCGCTCGACGAAACCTGTTTTCAGCTTCTACGTGCTGCCGGCCGTGTTCACCATCGCCGCGCTCGGAGTTTGCCTGAGCGCGAACGAATCCCGGCTCGGGACCGCCCTGGCCGCATTGGCTTTGACGGCGGTAGCCGCACGGTTCTCACTCACGTTCCGCGACAGGAGTGCTGCGGCCGCTAATCACCGACTGGCCATGACTGACGAGTTGACCGGGCTACCCAACCGGCGGTGGCTGGCGACGACATTGGCGGCCATGTCCATCGACGAGCCACCGGCCACCTTCTGGCCGAGGCGCAGGATCGGGCTCCTCTGGTTCGACATCGACGAATTCCAGGAAATCAATACCCTGGTCGGTCGCGCGGTGGGTGATGAACTGTTGTGCCGCATCGCCGATCGGCTGTGGCGGCATGTGCGCCCCCAAGACCGGCTGACGCGCGTCGGAGGTGACACCTTCGCGGTGATACTGACTGAAGGAGCGGACATCACCACGGCCAGAGCTCAGGCAGGGGCGCTGCTGGAGTCCCTGGGAGCGCCGTTCGCACTCGATCAGATCACTGTCAAAATCGACGCCAGCATCGCGATCGCCCTGTGTCCTGACCACTGCGACGACACGGCGGAGTTGTTGAACTGCGCCGAAATCACGATGCCGTTCGCGAAGACCGCGAAGAGCAAGATCGCGGTCCACGATTCGGCGCAACTCGACCACTTCGACGATTCGCTTGTGGAAGAACTGCACACAGCTCTGTCGACGGACCAGCTGGTGTGCCACTACCAGCCGAAGGTCCATGCCCACGACCGGCGGGTCCACAGCGTCGAAGCGTTGCTGCGGTGGAACCATCCCACCCTCGGCTTGCTGATGCCCGAGGAATTCCTCCCGGCCGCCGAACGGGCGGGACTCATGAGGCATGTGGCGAAGTGGGTCGTCAACGCGGCACTCGGGCAGATTCGCGCCTGGCGGGACCACGGAATCAATCTGACTGTGGCGGTAAATCTTTCGACGGCAAATCTGCTCGACCTCGATCTCGTCGACACCATCGAGCAGGCGCTGCACGCGCACAAGCTACCCGCCGAAGCGCTGATCGTCGAGATCACCGAGAGCACTCTCACGACGGATTCTGTGCGGTCTCGAAACACTGTCGCAGCGTTACGTCGGCTCGGCGTGCGGATATCGCTCGACGACTACGGCACCGGCTGGTCGTCCCTGGCCCGACTGCAGGACCTGTCGGTCGACGAGCTCAAACTCGACAAGGTGTTCGTCACACGCCTTTCGCAGGACCCTCGCTCTATCGCTATCGTGCGGTCCACTGTGGCGCTGGCCAAGAGCCTTGGCGCCGATCTTGTCGCCGAGGGGGTCGAGGACGTGGTCACGCTCCGTGCTTTGGAGCGGTACGGGTGCAACATCACGCAAGGTTTCGTGCACACTGCGGCGCTGCCCGCTGATCAGTTGCGGGAATGGATAGACCAGTACACGCCGGCACCGGCCGCCACCGGACCCGAGGCTCTGATCGAGTGATTTGGCCGCAGCCCGCGGCTTCGGTAACCTTGCGTTTACCGTCGCGGGGTGGAGCAGCTCGGTAGCTCGCTGGGCTCATAACCCAGAGGTCGCAGGTTCGAATCCTGTCCCCGCTACCAAATGAAACGGCTCCCGGAGATTTCTCCGGGGGCCGTTTTCGTGCTTCTTAGACGGCATCCCGCGGCCAGCCCATCGCAGTGTCATCGGCGGACCAGCCAGGCGGCCACGATGATTCGCTATCCGGGCGATTGGCAATCACCCGACGTCTGATCTCGCTCAGCAACGTATCGATCGACGCCCCGCTCAGGTCGCCGGTGAGGGTTGTCAGTTCAACCACGCCCAGCTCGGTGCTGGACAGATAGCCGGCGGCCACCAACGCCTCGACTGGTGAGCGGCGGTATGCCCGGGCGAAGGCCACCGCGGCTTCCGCGCGTGGGGCGTTGGTGCCGCGCTGCCAACGGGAGATGGTGGATTGATCAATGCCGGTTGCGTTGGCGATGTCTTTCTGGGCTGCGTTGGCCGTCACCGTCATGACATAGCGCCACCAGTCTTCCGCCTCCCCACCCTCGGATTCCTTCACTGCCCCGGAGCGGTCACCGCTTGTTCCGGTTTCGTCGGCATCGCTTCCCCCATTCCGTCATCTGAGGAGAAGCTGGTCGCGATCACACAAACTCCTCATTCGTTATTCGGTGCCGATCCGACCATGGATTGGGTGAGGACCATGCGAGCCCGAATCGCCCGACAACAAGTCTTCGCACCGGCCGCCGGGGCTACAGTGAGGACCGTCGACGGGAGAAGTCATGAAGCTGATTCGCGCGGTGACGGTTCTGGGTTCGGTCTTGGCGGGGTTGCTGTTCGCCAATGGAGCCGTGGCAGCGACTGCGTCCGCGATCACCCCCACCTTCTGTCAGGGGCTACTGGCGAATCTGCGCACCGATACCTACGCCGCCAGGGGATCGTTCACCAACCCAGCGGACTTCACCGGCAACTTCGAAAAGGTCAATCTCGTCTGGCCCAGAATCACCGGCGCAATCGCCCCGCCCGATACGTTTGACATCGTCACCGATTTTCAGACGACGTTGAACGCACTGGCTGCGGCATCTCCGCCCAAGCTGGATCCGGCCGTTGCTCAGAGACTGGTCGCTGGCGCACAGGACGTCTTCGACTGCTTGGTCGCGAACAACCCTCACTAAGCTCGAAGCCGCCTCAGGGGCGCAGCACTTCAGCCCGGCGGAATGACCGGAAGATTCAGGCTCGACGGATGCGCGCTGTCATGAAGGATCGTCTGGGTCGCCGTCTGGACCTCCGCGCTCTGGCCGAAGGGCAGTCCGGTGTTGGGGTTCGGCGCGAACTGCGGATAGTCGCTGCTGGATATCTCCAGGCGGATCCGGTCGCCGGCGCGGAACAGGTAACTCGTCGGCCAGACGGCGATCCGGTACTCGTACGGCGTGCCTGGCACAGTCGGCGTCGGCGCCGACAACGAGTCGCGAAATGCCGTGCGCACAATGCCGTTGTTGAGGTTGATCACCCGTCCGTCCGCCTTCACCACTGTCACTTTCGCCGTGAAGTCGGTATCGGGTGCTGACGATGCCGCCCACAGGTCGACTGTGACGGGGCCGGTGATTTCGGTGTCGGCGGACAGTGGGTCGCTGCTGTAGACGAGGACGTCGGAGCGTTGTTCGACCGGCGTCTGGTCGTAGGGGCCCTGCGGACCGGTCATGGCGCCGCAGCAGGAATGACCACCCAGGCTGGGCGCCGGATTCGCCGGGTCGTAGGTATACACATCTGCCGGGTTCGTCTGTGTGACAGGAGAAGTCGTCAGCTTGCCCTCGCGATCGGGTAAACCTCCCGCGCCCCCGAGATAGTAGCGGGTCCATGTGGTGCGGGGGAGCGGCCATGCAGTCGCGGTCTTCCAGACGTTCGCGCCCATCAGGAAGTACTTCACCTGCGGCGTACCTGCGAGGTCATTGTCGATGCCCTTGAGGTAGTGGTCGAACCACGTCACCATCAGATCGTTTATCGGGCTGTTGCCCACGGCGCCAATGTCTTTGAGTGTCGGAGCAGGGCTTGATGTGCCGCGCCCCCAGTTCACGTGGTCCCACGGCCCGATCAGGAGTCTCTGGTTGCTGCGTGCTTCCGGCGTTCCGCCGCGCGCGACCATTCCGGTGAAGTTCTCGACACCGCCGGCGAGAAACGCGTCGTACCATCCCTCGACGTCCAGGACCGGGATCTTCACTGCCGCATAGCGGTCCCGGATGCTCCACTGCTGCCAGTACGCGTCGCGCGCCGAGTGGTGGATCCAGTCGAAGTAGTACGGAGCCACTGTCGGGCTGGCCGGTTGCAGCGGCGGAAGGTCCTTATACGGGGTGAAGGCAAGCCACCGGGTGACGTCGCTGCCCGCGGCCGTCAGCGCCGCGACGGTCGGGTCGTCGTGCCGGTTCTCGGCGGCGCTCTTGGCGATCGCGGAGATCGTCCACGGCTGCACAAATGCCAGACGGAACTCGCCGCCCTCGTACGTCCAGCCGTCGTAATAGTCCGACGCCGTGTTTGCCGGCACGATCGTCGCGAGGTGAGGTGGTGCCGCGACGGCCGCAAGCCACTGGGTGGCACCGACATACGACGAGCCGTACATCCCGACTTTGCCGTTGGACCCCGGCAGCGAAGCCGCCCACTCCACTGAGTCGTAACCGTCGTCTTGGTCGTGGGCAAACTCGGTGAATGCTCCGTCCGAGGCACCCTGGCCCCGAATATCCTGCACCACAACCAGATAACAGAAGGATGCGAACCAGTCCGGCGGTTGGTAGCGGGACGGATCGACCTGCGCGCCCGACTTGCCGTACTGAGTGCGCATTAGGATGACGGGAATCGCGTCCTTGGTCGAGGGCCGATACACGTCGGCGCGCAGCACTGTCCCGTCGCGCATGCGAGCGGGGACGTCAGTCTGTTTGACGACGGCGCAGGGGCCATGGTCGGCGGGCTGAGTGGGGCTGTCGCCACCACGGCTGCACGACGTCAGCAACAGACACGCCACGAGCGCAAGCGCCGTCGCCCGCGCCACCAGGGCGGCCACCGCGTGTCTTGGTCGCTCAGCCGGCACGGTCAACCAGTCTGCCCTGATTCACCTGCACTCATCAGCCGTCCACCTGGGTCCGTTCTGCCGCTAAGCCGTTATCCGAAACGGCGTTTTCATGATCACAGAATTGGGTACATTTGCTGGACCGGCAGCGGAGCCGCAGTGATGAGCCTTTCGTGCAAGCGTTCATCGACGAACGGAGTGGTCATGGCTATTCAGATGCAGAGTCGTGGCCAGCGCCACTCCAGATCCTTCAAACGGGCGGTTGCTGAGTTGCCGCGGGCCCGGGCACTGATGGTCCGTTCTGCGGACGGCACCCGCCTGCACACCGAGATCTTCGGCCCCGAGGACGGTTACCCGATCGTCCTCTCGCACGGAATCACCTGCGCTTTGCGCGTCTGGCACACGCAGATCGCCGACCTGGCGACCGATCACCGGGTGATCGCCTTCGACCATCGCGGCCACGGCAAGAGCGAGGTTCCGACGCGTGGGCGTTCCTACAGCCTGCCGCGGTTGGCGGACGATCTCGAAGCGGTGCTTGCCGCCACTGTGCGTCCGGACGAGCGTGCCGTGATCGCAGGCCATTCGATGGGCGGGATCGCCATCAGCGCATGGTCCGACCACTACCGCGAGAGCGTGCCGCAGCGTGCGGACGCCGTCGCCTTGATCAACACCACCACGGGCGACCTGTTGCAGGCGATCCAGATCCTGCAGATGCCGGGCGTGTTGGGCAGTACCCGAATCCGCGTGGCGGAGCAGATGATTCGTGCGATCGGCTCGCTGGACATTCCGCGCGGGGCAAAATGGACCAGCCGAAAATTCGTGGCAATGATGGCGGTAGGCGCGGACGCGACTCCTAGCGTCGGCGATCTCATCTACGAGCTGTTCACGGGCACGGCGCCGGCAGCACGGGGCGGCTGCGCCCGGATGTTGGCCAAGGCCCTTGGGCCCGAACATCTTCCGCTCGACGGCCTGACCGTGCCTGCTCTCGTCATCGGCAGCACCAAAGACCGGCTGCTGCCCGTCTCGCAGTCGCGCAAGATTGCCGACGCCGTGCCGCAGCTGGCAGACTACGTCGAGCTCTCCGGCGGTCACTGCTCGATAGTCGAGCGGCCGGCCGAGGTCAACCGGCTGCTGCGCAAGCTCGTCGACTCTGTGACGCCCGCTCACCGCGCGACGTCCTGACGCGACGGGTCTTATCCTTCAAAGCCGCTCCGCCACTTCTGCCGCAGCCCGCTGCCCCGACCGCACAGCCCCGTCGAGGAAGCCTGTCCATTCGTCGGCAGTCTCGGTGCCGGCCCAGTGAATCGGGCCGACGGGCTGATGAAGATACTCGCCGTACCTAGTCCACGAGCCGGGCGGCCGGGCGGCGGTCGGCCCACCCGGCGCGAACGACTCCAGGCTCCAGCAATGGTCCAGGTAGTCGATCGGGTCGAGCGCCTCGTCGCCGAAGATCTCCGCGAAACACCCGAGTGCAGTCTCGCGACGTTCGTGTTCGGGCAGCGGGTCGAAAGTGCGGGAGTCGGTGAAGCCGAGCAAGATTCCAGGCCCGGCTGCCGATGGGCTGACGTCGAACGTGATGAACACCGGACCGGCATCGCAAAGCGCCTGGCCGGATTGGCCTTTCGCGCGCCAGAACGGCGTCTCGAACGCGGCGTAGGCCTTGCTCAGGTTTCCTTGGGGCCAGTTCGCGGCGAGGTCACGGTGTTGCTGCGGAAGGGCGGGTGTGAAATCGATTCCGCCCCGATGCTCCGGGGGGACCGCCACGATCGCGAATTTCGCACGAATCTCGCCACTGTCGCATGTCACCGTCACGACTTCGTCGTGCCAGGTGATCGCGCGCGCGGGGGAGTTGAGCCGGACACGAGCGCCCAGTTCGTCGGCGATGCGAAGGGCGATCTGCTGCGTGCCGCCCGGGAAACGGTCCTGCTGGGCGCCGTCGCGGGTGTCGAGCATCCGGTCGAGTCCCCCTGCGGCCTTGACGTAGCGCACGGTGTGCAGAAGTGAGATCTCGCTCGGCTCGCAACCCCACGAGACGCGGCTGACGAGCGCCATCAGCGCCTGCGACGACGACGACGCGCTCACAGACTGCAGCCAGTCCTGCAGCGACATCTGGTCCAGAGACGGGTCCGCCGTCCACGGCTCCCGTATGGAGACCCGACGGGCGAGCCGCGCGAATTTCCACCGAACCCGCCCCAGATCGAGCAGGTCACGCAGCGGGAGTTTGGGGTTCGTTCCCCGGTAGGACCGGTTTCGCCCATTCCACCGGATCAGGTTGTAGCCGTCGTCGTAGGTGGGAACAGTCTGGCAGCCGAGGTCTGCGGCGAGCTTGAGTACCTCATCCTGGGTCGGGCCGACGAACGTGCCGCCGAGGTCGACGGGCACACCCGCGATAGTGGCGGTGCACGACCGGCCCCCGACGCGGTCTCTGCCTTCGAGCACAACCACCTCATGACCCATGCTGGTCAGCACCCTGGCCGCCGTCAGGCCGGCGAAGCCGGCCCCGATCACAACCGCGTCCGCGTTCATCTCGGTCACGTCGTCCAGTCAACTCCTGTCCAGCCCGGCGATACATGCCTATCGTGTGATCATGGCCGATGCTGCCCCATACTTCGACGTGCTGATCATCGGAGCCGGAATCTCCGGCATCGATGCCGCGTATCGAATCCAAGAGAAGAACCCGCACTGCACTTACGCGATTCTGGAGCGACGCGAACGCCTGGGCGGGACGTGGGATCTGTTCCGATACCCGGGCGTTCGTTCTGACAGCGATATCTTCACGCTGAGCTTTCCGTTCGAGCCGTGGACGAATGACGAGGCGATCGCCGACGGTGATGAGATCTGGCGGTATCTGGCCGAGACGGCCGACAAGCATCGCATCGCCGAGCACATCCGCCTCAACACTTACATCCGGTCGGCGGACTGGGACTCCGCCACCG
>JAVHWG010000009.1:0-22047 GCA_032159965.1 Mycobacterium sp. | reverse complement strand
CAAACCGTCGGGGCCTGAACACGCCATGGCGATGGTGGAATTCGCGGCCCGCCAGGATCGCAACGTGCTGATCGGTATCGGTGGTGACTCGGTGGAACAGGGCATCGACCATCACGCGTTCGCGCCTGCTTTCCAGCGAGCAGCGGAGTTGGGTCTGCAGCGCACTATTCACGCCGGCGAGGACGGTCCACCCACGACGGTCCGCATTGCGATCGATGAACTCGGTTGCCAGCGCATAGACCACGGCGTCACCCTCCTGGATGACGCTGAACTCACCGAACGAGTTGTAGCCGAACGTATTCCGCTTACCGTGTGCCCGCTGTCGAATGTCCTGATCGCCAATGTGGTGCCAGACGTCGCACACCACCCGATTCGCGAACAGCGTGCGCGCGGAGTGCTTGCAACGGTCAACTCCGACGACCCGGCGATGATGGCGACCAGCGTGGCCGACGACTACGTCGCCGTCTCCGGAGCCTTCGGATGGACTGTCGCGGAAATGGAGCAGATCAGCCTCGACGGCATCGAGGCCTGTTGGGCACCCGACGACGAGCGCGTCGCGCTCACCCGGCGGTTTGAACGTGAGTTCAACGACCTGCGCCACCGATACGGATTGCCCTCCCGCACGGCCTAGGCTGCCTCCACTCGGTATGGCAGCATTCGGCGCATGGAGCCGAAGGACGATCCCGAGGCCAGGATCAGGGAGCTCGAGCAACCGCTGTCTGACGTCGCCCGCGCGTCCGAGCTCGATAGCACACCGCCCGCTGCCGCCTCCATCCCGCCTGACTACTCCGCTGGGCCGTTTCCGCCGCCGGTGGGTCCTACATCCTCTGGTTCAGGAGGATTCGGATTCCTCGTCGCGGCGGTGGTCGTCGTCGTCGTCGCTGTAGTGGCGGGTGTCATGGTCTTCGTCAACTCTTCGGGCACGACATCGACCACCCCCACCACCACCGGCTCGTCCGCAGCGCCGAGCGCGTCGTCACCTCCCAGCGGCCGCCTGACCCAGGTCGCGCCGCCGGGGGGCAAGCTGAGCGTGTTCGGATCCGACAAGAACGAAAACCTCGCCTGCAATGAGAGCTTCGTCGACGTCAGCGGTTCGTCGAACACCGTGCTGATCACCGGCCATTGCGCGAGTCTCACAGTGTCCGGCTTCAAGAATGTGGTCACCGTCGACGCCGCCGACACGATCCGCGCGTCGGGGTTCGACAACCAGGTGACGTACCGCTCGGGCACGCCAACCGTCAACAAATCCGGTCGGGGCAATGTCGTTCAATCCGGCTGACGGCTCTGCTTCCCTGGGACGCTCGGTCAACGCGAGCAGTCCACCGTCACGGAGATCCGGCGGGCGACAACTTCACGGACCAGGTCGTCACCGCGGCGCACCAGTCTGGTTTGTTCGCGTGGGTTCCTCACGTCGGTGACGACGCACCGATCGAGTGGTGCGCTGCCCACCCGGCTCACCTGCACGTCGAAACCTTGAGCCTGGAGCTCACCGATCGTCAGGGCGGCGGATTCGGCCGCTGCCGCAACGCCCGCCGCCCCGATGGCGACCGCGCAGCCCGCCGCCGCGATTCCTGTCAACACCAGCAAATTCATCCGCATGATCTGCGCCTTCCCGTTCCTCGTCGAAAGACCCACGTTCGTCTTCGGCGGGAACAACGGGACGACACCGTGCAGGGGTCAACATCGGCACCAAATGTGGGAGTCGCCTCGTCCGCAGCGCCGTGTGAGCCAGCTCACTGTTTTCAGGTGCCCCCTCTGCCGAGTGCTGGGCGCACCGGTAGCCTCGGATCCGACTCGACGCAGACAAGAGACGAACTCGACGAGAGATTGACCTGTGGATCTAGTGCTCGGCCTGTCCATCACCTCTCAGGCCGCTCGGGTGGTGGTCGTCGAGGGCGCGGCAGGCGAGGGCGACACCGTCCGTCACGACACCGTGGACATCGACGCCATCCGGATGTGTGGGGACCACGGTGCACGCGGTCTGGCCGAACTCCTTCTCGGCAGGTCATTGGTCGACGCCCCCCGCACAGGCCGACTTCGCTCGGTCGGCGTGAGCTGGACGGACGCCGCGGCCGCCGAGGGATCGACGGTTCTGCAAGCCCTCGCCGCGGCAGGTTTCGACAACTTCATCGCCGTATCGGAGTGCGATGCCGCAGCCGCGCTGGCGCATGCATTGCAGGGTCTCGCCGGATCCGAGGACATTGCGGTGTGCATTGTCGAGCCCGATTCTGCAATCGTCGCCACCGTCCACGCCGGGACGACGTTGGCCGAGCGCATCCCGCGGACCGACGGAGGTACCGGCGAACTGGTCGGCGACCTGGCCTCGCTCCTTCGGCCGGCTGATTGGATACCTGACGCCATCTTCGCCCTCGGTTCGGCCGAGGATCTGGACCTGGTCATGGGGTCACTCCGAGACACGGTGTCGTTGTCGATCGTCTCCGCCGCCGGAGCCGACGTGGCGATGGCGCGCGGCGCCGCATTAGCGGCAGCGTGGGCGATCTCCGCAGCCGAGGAAGTGGTTGCGCCATCCGACGACGTTCTTGCCGCCGTCGACGAGCCCACCGGGCACGACGGTCACTTGGCGAAGGTCACCAGCCGGGTCGGCGCCCTGACCTCGGTTCTTGTTGCTGCGGTGGTGACGTTCGTGGTGTCAGTGTCAGCCGTACTCGGTCTTCGCCTGACGTCCGAGACCGCGCCGACTGCAACCGAGGGTCAGGTCGCGGCCGCGCCGGCCAGCCCGGCGAAAGCTCGACCGCCTGTAGTGCGGCCTCCGCAGGCGCAGGCAGCACTTGCCCCACCCGTACAAGTCCCACCGCCCGCCCCGGAAGCCGTTGCGCCACAAGCACCGCCGCTGCCGGATGCCGCGCCCTCGGGTCAGGTCGCGCTGATCGACTCCCCCGAGTCTGCGCCTGCGCCGGTGTACGGGCCCATGGAGCCCGCACCACCGGCCGCCGCGGTCGACACGCCTCCCGCCTACGTGCCGCCGCCTAACGTCGCGCCGGTGGCGCCGCCGCCCGACTATGCCGCCCCAGCCGCCCCAGCCGCCCCGGCCGCGCCGGTGCCCGACACCCAGCCTCAACCGCAGCCCCGGCTGCGGGACCGCATCATCGAGAAGATCCCGATCGTCGGTCGGTTCCACGAACCGAAACCCCAATAATCGCAATAGCGTTTGAACGGTCGCCGGCGTCGTATCGTTGTCTCACCTGGGAGTCGAATACAGAGGACCGCGACACGATGAGCGGTGATGAATACGCAGAACTGCTGCGAGCCGTGCATGACGCACATGGCCCCGCGTTGATGCGGTATGTGCGCAGACTCACCAACGGTGACACACAGTTCGCGGAGGACGTAGTGCAGGAATCGTTGTTGAGACTGTGGAAAAAGCCCGACTTGTTGGAGCAGCCTTCGGAGTCCGCGAGGGCCTGGTTGTTCACTGTCGCAAGGAATGTGGTGATCGACGACCGGCGCAGCTCTCGTTACACCCGTGAGTACAGCACCGAGGACGTGCCGGAACGGAACACCGCAGACGCGATCGATCCTGCACTGGACAAGTGGATCCTGTCCGACGTGCTGCTTTCGCTCACCAAGGAGCATCGGACTGCGATCGTGCGCGCCTACTACCTCGGACAGACCGTCGCCGACATCGCAGAACACGAGCAGATCGCCGAAGGCACGGTCAAGTCCAGGCTTCACTACGCACTGAAGGCCTTGCGGAGCGCGTTACAGGAAAGGGGGGTTGCCCGGTGACCGACAGGGAGATCGCCAACTGGGACGCCGCTTACGTGCTCGGTGCACTCAGCGCTCAGGACCAGGTGGAATACGAAGACTTTCTCGCCGAAAACCCCCAGAATGCAGCGGCGCTGACTGAATTTGCAAGCCTACCAGCGATTCTCAATGCCCTGAGCCCCGAGGAGGCGTTGGCGTTGGATGCCGAACCCGGTGGCACCGCCGGGGACGAGGCGCGGCTGGATCTGATGCCGTCGCTGGCCCGCGCCGTTCAGAAGCGACAACGGCGAAGCCGCCGCAACGCGATCACGATGATGGCGGCCACGGCGGCGGCCTTCCTCGCCGTCGGCGTCATCGTCGCGTCGGTCATCTTCGGACGGCCCGCATCGCCGGCGGGCCCGTCGCTTCAGGCGATGACGGCGGCCGGCCGTGGAGGCATCACCGCTGAGCTCGCAGTCAGTGAGAAGCAATGGGGTACGCGGCTGGACTGGAGTTGTCAGTACACCAAGGACTGGTCAAGAAATGTCGGCAGTTACGACTTGGTGGTCACGACGATGGACGGCAAGCACACCACGGTGGGATCGTGGCGCCCCGCAGGGGATGAGGCGTCTGGTCTTTCGGCGGCGACGGTGATCCCGACCGCCCAAATCCGGACCGTCGATATCCGGGAGACCGGCTCCGACGCTCCGCTCGCCGTCAGGACGCTCTGACAGTTCGAATTTCGGTTGAACGTCTTTCACGGAACGGCCGTTGTAGGGGTCGCCATCGCGTTTGGTTCACGCGACCTCGACGACAACGGAGTTGCATCATGAAGACCGCCATCATCACCATCACCTTCGGCGCACTGACGGCAGGTGCCCTGGGACTAGCCGGCGCCGCGGCCGCGTTCCCCTCCGACGGTTCAGCCGCCGACACGGTTAGCAGCCTGCAGGACAGAGGTTTCGACGTTCAGGTCAACGGCTCCGTCAACGGTCAGCAGTTGTCGAGATGCACAGTCACAGGCGTGCACGGACTGAGCAACTCGAATGTCGATGCCTCGGGGGCAGTCATCGATCGGACGAAGCTCACCATGGCATTCGTCGACGTCGTGTGCCCGTCGCACTGACCACCGTGTCAGCTCTGCGACAACTGCGCCTTGACGCTGCGCGTCAGGTCATCGGCGAGGACTTCCTTCTCGCCGGCAAAAAGGCCGTCGAGTGCCAGCTTCGCGACCACCGCAGGGTCGATCTTCTTCTCCGCGGGCACATCTTTGACCATGTCGGTGTCCATGTAGCCCACATGCAACGCGGTCACGGCAACACCACGGGGCGCAAGCTCCTGGCGGACGGCATCGGTCATCGCCCACGCAGCTGCCTTGGCGGCGGAATAGGCGCCGGCTTCTGGGCTGTGAAACCAGGACAGCACGGAGAGCACATTCAAAATCGCTCCGCCGCCGTTGCGTTCGATGACGGGGGCAAAGACACGCGTCACATCGAGGGTGCCGAAGTAATGCGTTTCCATTTCCAGTCGCACGTCCTCGATCTTCCCGGACAGCAGTGACGCGCCGGTCGACACACCGGCGTTGTTGATCAGCACGGTGACGTCGGGCGCGACCTCGGCAGCCCGGCGCACCGCTTCCGGATCGGTGATGTCGATCTGGATCGGTATGACACCCGGCGTGTCCACCGTCTCCGGCCGTCGCGCCGCTCCGTAGACCTTTGCTCCGCGGGCGAGGAGCTCGATGGCGAACTGCCGGCCGAGTCCCCGGTTCGCCCCCGTTACGAGTGCGGTGACTTGTGAGTCCATGATCGTCTCCCAGATCTAGAGTGCGAGCGCGGGCGGCCAGCCGCGAATATCTTGGTCAACCCGCGATCCCGGACGATATTCCTATGGCGGGGCGGTGCGGACGCCCGAATTCGCCGCCGACGGCGAAGGCGACCTTCAATCGGTGAGGTTGCCAGCAACCTCGGTATGCGGCCCTGGAGGCACGCATCGAGCACCGTCGGTATCCGATACGGCGCGCCGTCAGGCGGCACTGCGAACGAGTGGCGTCGACCGGGAATGGCGCTTGTACTCGGAAGACGGTCCGGTCTGGCCATCCCGGCGGTCGCCCTTCGGGGCTTCGCCGCAGCTTGTCGGGTCGAATATTGACGCATGCTGCAAGTCCAGCGACAGCAACGGTTCAGAACGTGTACATTTTGCGTATCAAGACCGGACAAGCCGGTCAAACAGATAGGAAAGAACAAATGCAGTCATCTCGGTTGGCACGTCGTGTTGCCGGTGTCGCAGCAGCCGTCGTGATCGTCACGACAGGCGGGCTCACAGCGGCGTGCGGTGGCAAGGGCAGCGAGGGACCGTCGTCAACTACCCCCACGACGTCAACGACGACCACGGCGCCATCAGTGGCGCCGAGCCAGAATGCACCGAACCCATCGGGTGGAAATTCATTCAGCCCGCCGCCCGTCGCGCCGCCGCCAGCGACGACGCACCGGGAGCGCGAGTACCCGTACTAAACGACCGCGCTTTCGCTAAAGGAATCGGCCCTCTCCTTCGCTTGGAGGAGAGGGCCGATTCGTTGGCTGAGACGTGTCATCGGTTTCCGAGGTCCGTGAGGGCTGCCACCGGGGGCCGGACCGCCTGCCCTAAGCTGAGCGAGTGCTCAACACTATTCCGTATCGCGTTGTCCAATGGACGACCGGCAATGTCGGTAAGAGCTCAGTGGAAGCGATCGCCGCCAATCCCAACTTGGAACTCGTCGGGTGCTACGCGTGGTCCCCGGACAAGGTCGGGCAGGACGTTGGCGAGCTGGTCGGCACCACACCCCTGGGGGTGACGGCCACCAACGACATCAACGAACTGCTCGCACTGAAACCTGATGTCGTGGTGTACAACCCGATGTGGATCGACGTCGACGAGCTGGTCCGAATCCTGTCCGCGGGCGTCAACGTCGTCTCAACCGCATCCTTTGTCACCGGCCACAACCTCGGTGCCGGACGCGCCCGGATCGAGGAGGCGTGCAGGAAGGGCGGCTCGACGATGTTCGGGTCGGGCGTCAGCCCGGGTTTCGCCGAGCTGCTGGCCATCGTTGCCGCGAACGGGTGTTCCCGAGTGGACAAAGTCACCATTGCGGAGGCCTCGGACACCACCTTCTACGACTCACCCGACACCGAGAGACCCGCCGGATTTGGAACGCGGATCGACGATCCCGGCCTTGCGCCGATGGCGGCTCACGGCACGGCGGTGTTCGAGGAAGCGGTGCGGCTGGTGGGTGACGCGCTGGGAATCGAACTCGACGAGGTGGTGTGTGAGGCTGAGTACGCACGGACCACCGAAGACCTGGACCTCGGTTCCTGGAAGATCGAAGCCGGCTGCGTTGCAGGCGTTTTCGCCAGTTGGCAGGGCCGAGTCGGCGGCAAGACCGTCATCGACCTCAACGTGCGGTGGCGCAAGGGACAGACCCTCGACCCGGACTGGAAGATCGAAGGCGATCCGTGGACGATCACCATCGATGGACTACCGACGGTGACTATGCACGTCGGCTTCCTGCCGCCACCGGACTTCATCGAGAAGGCCAAGACGATGGCCGACTTCATGACAATGGGCCACATCATGACGGCGATGCCGGCGATCCACGCGATCCCGGCGGTCGTCGCCGGCGATCCTGGGATCGCGACGTACGCCGACTTGCAGCTCACCCTGCCGCGGGGGGTAGTGCCCGCCGGCTAGGTCGTCATACCTCGGGCTGTTCGTCAGCGTCCAGGACGCTGACCGCGATGCCGTACGGCAGGAACCGCACCTTTCGTGACGGGTCGGTGTTGTGCTTGTTCGCGCGCAGCGCATCGAGTTCGGTCGCGTAGACCTCCTCGACGTGGGCGCCGCCGTCCTCGCTCATCGTGTAGATCGCCCACACGCCCTCACCGGTCTCCCCGGTGGTCTCGGGCTCCCGGCGCGGCCGCGCGGTTCTGGTGAACTCGTCGAAAACCGTCGACCATCCCATCCCGGGGCTGGCGAACCGGTTGATCCGTTCGAATGCGTCCCGCAGGCCTTCGCCGGCATCGCGGACAACACGATCAAATTCGTCGGGGTCGAACCCGAACGGTCCGTTGCCTGCCATTCAATCCTCCTGGCGTCCCGTCGGCGCAGAAATCCTGCGCACGCTGACACCAGTGTGCGCTCAGTGCGGGCCGTCCGCCACGACCCGCAGGCCATGTGCTGCAATGCAGTGATGACGGACGTCGACTCTGACAAGGAACTCATCGCGCGGGTCAAGTACCGCTACCTTCGGACGCTGGACACCAAGGACTGGGACGCGTACGCCGACACCCTGACCGAGGACGTCACCGGCGATTACGGCGAGCGTCTGCACTTCACCAACCGCGCCGACCTTGTGGAGTTCATGCGATCGTCGATGGGGCCGGCGATGTTCACCGAGCACCGGGTCACGCACCCGGAGATCAACGTCGACGGCGATACCGCCACCGGTGACTGGTATCTGCAGGACCGGGTCATCGTCCCCGAGTTCAATTTCATGCTGATGGGTGCGGCGTTCTATCACGACAACTACCGGCGCACTCCGGACGGCTGGAAGATCAGCGCAACCGCATACGACCGCACCTACGAAGCCACGATGTCGCTCGAGGGATTGAACTTCAAGCTGATACCTGGTGCGGCGCTGCATATCTGACCGACCCTTACTTCGCGATCGCGATAACCGCACCTGGTTTCAACCACCGGATGATCTCGACCAGTTTGCCGTCGTCCAGCGAAACACAACCGGCGGTCGCGCCACCGTCGCTCGCGTGCATGAAGAACCCGCCGCCGTCGCCGGGGATGCGCTGCTTGTTGACGCCCATCACGACCGAGTGCACATACTGCGGGATTTGCAGATTCTCGCTCTCAGACGTGTCGAACGGACACTGAGCCTTCTTGCAGAACTGCATCGTGTTGTACGTCGGGCTTTTGGGGTCGCCGTCCCACCAATGATCAGCGCCGACCTGGACGTAGTGCAGGCCGCCGCCCGGCGACGGCGCGGTGCCGAAGACGTAGTCCAGCGTGAAGACGCCCATCGGGGTGGCCGGATATCCGTCGCGTGACTTCTCGGTCAACCCTGCCAAGCCGATATGGGCGGGTACGCCTGCTTCGACGGGCTGCCAGCCGGCGCCGCCGCGCTGCCAGATGTCCATCTTTGCCGTCGACGCTGCGACGCCGACGACCGAAATGACTTGCGTGGCATTGCCGACGGCACGTTCGAACCAAGGCGTGTAATCGGCGTGGCTCAGCGGCGCGCCGACCAGCGCAGTGACGGCCGCGGCGGCAATTGCCATGAGACGGCGCACGACTCATGGTCGTGGCCGCCCGCAGCCAACGTCAAGTCAAGGTTCGAACACGTTTGGGTCTCGGGCCGTCGGACCGGCCAGGTTTGTCCGTCGAGGGGGCAGGCTACGTTGACGGGATGGAATTCCGGCCGACGCGCTCGCGGCAACCCCTGCGTGAAATCACGACGGGCCTCGGCCAGCTCGACGCCGCGGTCTTCGAGGCGATCGCGGACTCCGACAGCCCGCTGCTCGACATGACCATGCCTCGGCTGAGCCGCGCGGCCGATCGCTCGAAACTGTGGCTGGTGATCGCCGGCTGCCTGTACGCCACCCGTCGCCCCACAGCTCAGCGCGGCGCCGTGCGCGGAGTGGCCACGCTGGCAGCGACGAGCCTGTTCACCAACCAGGTCGCCAAGAGGCTGCGTCAGCGTCGGCGCCCAAGCTCCCTGCTCGTGCCCATTGCCCGCCGGGCCAGGCGCACACCCACGTCGAACTCCCTTCCGTCCGGACACTCGGCCAGTGCCGCGGCTTTCGCGGTCGGAGTCGGGCTGGAGAACTCGACTGTCGGCCTGGCACTTGCGCTGCTGGCGGGCGTCGTCGGCCTGTCGCGGGTGGCAACCGGCGTGCACTACCCGGGCGACGTGTTCATCGGCTTTGGTATCGGTGCCTCGGTGGCCGTCCTGGGCGGACGCCTCGTCCCCCCGATCGTTCCGCGCAACTTGCCGGTCGCCGACCCGCTTCGGGTTCACACCCCGGCGCGGCCCGACGGCGCCGGGGTCGTGATGGTGGTCAATCCGGCGTCCGGCGGTGGCGCCGGAGCGGCGATGGCTGACGCCGTCCGCTCGCGGCTGCCCGCAGCAGAGATCGTCGAGCTCGGTCCGGACGACGATTTGGCCGAGGCCCTGCGCGCGGCGGCGAGCCGGGCAGAAGTTCTGGCGATTGCGGGCGGAGACGGGTCGGTGTCCTGCGCCGCCAGCATTGCCCTCGAGACCGGATTGCCGCTCGCGGTGTTCCCCGGCGGCACCTTCAACCACTTCGCCAAGGACATCGGCTGCGACACGGCTTCCAAGACCATCCAGGCGATCAAGGACGGCAGCGCATTCCGCGTCGACGTGGTCTCCTTCAACGACGAGCACATCGTGATCAACACCGCGAGCATCGGCGCGTACCCGAAATTCGTCAGGGTCAGGGAGCGCCTCGAGCACAAGATCGGCAAGCCGCTGGCAAGCATGTACGCGATGGTGCACACGCTGCGCCACGACGCACCCGTGCGGATCGAGTTCGACAACAAGATCATGGAAACGTCGCTGTTCTTCCTCGGCAATTCCACATACCTCCCATCGGGATTCGCGCCGTCGCGTCGCACCCGCATCGACGACGGACTGCTCGACGTACGCATCCTCGAGACCGGCAAGCGCTTCGCCAGATTGCGGATTCTCACCTCGCTATTGCTGGGCCGGCTCGAACGAAGCCCCCTCTACCACGAGCGCCAGGCGCCGGAGTTCAGCTTCCGCTCCTTGGACGGACCGACGGTCATCGCGCACGACGGTGAGGTGGGTTCACGCCACGAGACCGCGAAGTTCACCGACAACTACCGGGTACTTCCGGTGTTACGTCCACCACCCCGGCGCTGAGCGGTGGTGGGCGGATGAGCAGCCAGCAGCCCAGGACCCACAGATAGCCGAGTGCCCAGCCCGCGAGCACATCGGACGGATTGTGCACGTTCAGCACCACCCGTCCGGCGCTGACGGCCAGCACCACGGCCGTGCCGATCACGAGCAAGACTCGTTGCCCTCTGCGACCGAACATGCCCCAGGTGATCGCCAACAGGGCGAGCACGGCCACCGCCAGACCCATCGCGTGCCCAGAGGGGAACGAGCTCGAATTGGCACCGACCAGCGCGGTGGACGGCCGGGGGCGATTCGCGAGAGCCTTCGCGACCTGGTTGACGAGGCCGCTCAGGCCGATCGTCGCCACCATGAGCACGACTGCCCGCACGTTGCGCCGCAGGATCGCGACAACGACCACGGCCAGGGCCGGCAGTTGGAAACTCGCCGGGGCGAGCACCGCGCAGAACACGACCCAAAAACGCACCCACGCAGGATGTTTGACGCCGAAGTCGTGCAGAGGTGCCAGCGCCGCGTTGTCAACGGCCGTCAGCCAGGCCCACTGCTGCGCCCAGCCCACCCACAGCGCCACGTAGCACGCGGCAGCGCCGACGGCCACCAGTCCCGCCGTGCGCGCCGAAACTGAACCCATGGTCGTCATTCTCGACGATCGACGACCTGGAATTCTATTTCGCGGGCTGCTAGGAGGCGACGCGCTCCCCGGTGTCGGGATGGAACAGATGCACGGCGCCGTCGGCGCGCTTGCGCAGGTACACGGTGTCCGCGAGCTTTGCGGGCACCCGGTCCATGCAACGCACGACCAGCTCCACACCCGGTTTGGCGTGGGTGTAGAGATACGACTCGCTACCCAAGTCCTCGACGAGGTCGACGATCGCCTCCACACCGCCGGATTCCGAGAGCTCCAACGCCTCCGGACGAACGCCGATAGTGACCGTGTCCAGGTTCGCCTCGTGCAGCTTTGCGATCTGGTCGCGCTCGAGCTCCAGCACGGAATCGCCGACCTGAACACCGTCGGCGACTATCGGCGCGGTCAGCATGTTCATCGCCGGGGACCCGATGAAACCCGCCACGAATGCATTCACCGGCCGGTCGTACAGCTCGGTGGGCGATGCGAACTGTTGCAGCTGGCCTTTTTTCAGCACCGCAACCCGATCGCCCATCGTCATGGCCTCGACCTGGTCGTGCGTGACGTACACCGTGGTGGTGCCGAGCCGCCGCTGCAGCGCGGCGATCTGCGTACGGGTCTGCACCCGCAGCTTGGCATCCAGGTTCGACAACGGCTCGTCCATGCAGAACACCTGCGGCTCGCGAACGATGGCGCGTCCCATGGCAACCCGCTGGCGCTGCCCGCCGGATAACTTCGCCGGCTTGCGGTCCAGGAACTCGGTGAGGTCGAGCACCTTGGCGGCCTCTTCGACCCTCTTACGCCGCTCGGCCGCTGACACGCCGCGCATCTTCAGCGCGAAGCCCATGTTCTCGGCGACGGTCTTGGTCGGATACAGCGCGTAGTTCTGAAACACCATGGCGATGTCGCGGTCTTTCGACGGCACACCGGTCATGTCCTTGCCGTCGATCTCGATGGCACCCTCGTCGATGTCCTCGAGACCGGCCAGCATTCGCAATGCCGTGCTCTTGCCCGACCCCGACGGCCCGACCAGCACGACGAATTCGCCGTCCTCGATGTCGAGGCTGAGCGAATCCACCGCCAGGGTGTCGGCGCTCTCGTAGATGCACGACGCGTTGCGGTAGTTGATTGTGGCCATGTCTTTTACCTTTCCGAAGCGTTCGGGATCATTTGATTGCGCCGAAGGACAGTCCGCGCACCAGCTTGTTCTGCGCCATCCAGCCGGCGATGATCACCGGCAGTGCGGCCATCGTCGACGCGGCGGCGAGCTTGGCCCAGAACAGGCTCTCGCCCGTGATGAACCCGACGAGGAAGACCGGCATCGTCTGTGCCTGCACCGCAGTCAGATTCACCGCGAAGAAGAACTCGTTCCACGAGAAGATCACGCAGATCAGTGCGGTTGCCGCGATGCCCGGCGATACCAGCGGCAGAATCACTTCGCGCACCGATCGCCAGATGCTCGCGCCGTCCAGACTGGCCGCCTCGAGCAACTCGCCCGGCACCTCTTGGAAGAACGACCTCATCATCCACACCGCGATCGGCAGGTTCATCGAGGTGTACAAGATGACCAGCGCCCAAATGTTGTCCAGCAGGCCGATGTTCGACACGATCACGTAGAGCGGGATGATCGCGGCCACCACGGGCAGCATCTTTGTGCTGATGAAGAAGAACAACGCGTCCTGGACCTTGCGCACCGGATGCAACGACACTGCGAACGCGGCAGGAATACCGAGGAGCAGCACCAGGAACGTCGACATGCCGGTCGCGAACAGCGAATTGAGCAGACTGGTCCCGACACCCTGATCGAACACTGCTTTGAACTGGTCGAGAGTCGGGGTGAAGAACAGCTTCGGCGGATACGTCGCGGCGTCCCGTTCTGGCTTGAACGCCGTCAGCACCATCCAGAACACGGGGAAGAAGAACCCCAGCGCGGCGATCCACGCCACCACACTCCAGGGGCTCCAGCGGTGCTTCTTCACAGACTTTCGCGTGGGTGCGTCGCCCACGGACGAAGCCTTCGTTGTTGCCGGTGCGGTGGTGCTCATGCCGCCTCCTCCTTGCCGGTGAATGATTTGAAGATCAACCGAAGAGCGAAGCTGGCGATCACCATGGTGCCGATCACCACGACCACGCCCATCGCGGCCGCCTGGCCGACGTCGAAGCCGAGGAACGCTCGCTGGTAGATGTAAAACGGCAGATTGGCACTGGCAACCCCAGGGCCGCCCTGGGTCATCATGTAGATCGAGTCGAAGGTGTTGACCAGATAGATCGCGCCCAGCACCACGCCGAGTTCGATGAACCGCCGCAGGTGCGGAAGCGTCAACTCCCGGAACAACTTGAAGGCGCCCGCGCCGTCGACTCTGCCGGCCTCGAGAATGTCGCGCGGCATGGACTGCAACCCGGCCAGGATCAGCAACATCATGAACGGCGTCCACTGCCAGACCAATTCAGCCATCACCGACGACAGCGGGAATTCGCTCACCCAGTCCAGATGCTGAACCCCGAACGGTGTGAGCACCCAGTTCAAGATGCCGTTCGTCGCGTCGAGTAGCGATGTCTTCCAGATCAGCGCTCCCGCAACGGGAGTCACGAGAAATGGGGTGATCAGCAGAGTTCGGACCACGCCGCGGCCGAAGAACGCCCGATCGAGGAGCAGCGCAAGCAGTAGCCCCAGCGCCGCTGCGATCAGCACCACCCCGACGATCAGAATGACCGTGTTCAGGGCGACTTGCCAGAACTGGCTGTCCTTGACGACGGCCACGTAGTTTCCGATCCCGACGAACTTGCGGGACCCCGGCCGCACCAGGTTCCACGACAGCGTGGAGTAGTACAGCGTGAACAGGAAGGGGATCTGGGTCACCACGATCATGAAGATCAGAGCAGGCAGCAGCGGTCCGCGCCGACGCCACCCTTCTGCCCGGGTGATGCTGGTGTCCTTGGCCTCTCGCACACGCCGGACATGTTCGGCGACGGCTGCGGAGTCCTGTTCGGTATTGGTTGCGAGGGTTGTCATTTGTTCTCCCGATATGTGGCGCCGACGACCTCGGCGTACTCCTGGGCTTGCTTGAGCGCGTCGTCGACACTCTGCTGGCCGGCGATCGCGGCGCTGACCTGTTGGCTGACCCGCGTGCCGAGGTCCTGGAACTCCGGAATGGCGAGGAACTGCACCCCGGTGTAGGGCACCGGCATGATCGTCGGCTGCTTCGGGTTCGCGTTCTCGATGGCCTCGAGGGTCAGCGGACCGTAGGCCGCGGAGATCTTCTTGTACTCCGGGATCTGATATGTCGAAAGCCTGCTGCCCGGCGGCACCCGCTCCCACCCGAGCGTCTCACCGACCAGCTTGATGTAGTTCTTGCTCGTCATCCACGAGATGAACTTCCACGCGCCGTCCTTGTTCTTGGCGCTCACCGGGATACCGAGTGCCCAGGTGTACAACCACCCCGAATTCGGCTTCTTGTCGATGGGCGCGGGCGCGTAACCGATCTTGCCCGCCGCGTCGGGATACTCCTTCGGATCCTCCAGGACGGAGACTGCCGATGTCGCGTCGTACCACATCGCTACCTGGCCCTGACCCATCTGCGTGGCACATTCCTGGAATCCACTTGACGCAGGGCCCTTTTCGCCGTAATTGCGGACGGTGTCGACGTAGAACTTGACGGCTTCCGCGGTTTCCGGGCTGGTGAGCTGTGGACGCCAATCCTTGTCATACCAGCGTCCGCCGAACGTGTTGATCACGGTGTCGAGGGGCGCCAGGACCTCGCCCCAGCCGGGCTTGCCACGCAAACAAATTCCCGCGACACCGGGATTCTTCTCCTTGAGCGTCTTGGCGGCGGCAGCGACGTCCTGCCAGGTGGGCTTGGCCGGCAGGGTCACGCCGCTGCGTTCGAGCAAGTCCTTGCGATACATCAGGAACGACGACTCACCGTAGAACGGCACCGAGTACATTGCGCCGTTGTAGGACAACGAGTCCCGCAACGACGGAATGAAATCGTTCTCGTCGTAATCGGGTGTCTTGGCCATGTAGTCGGACAGATTGACCAGCCAGCCATTCTGAGCCCATTGCGGGGTCTCGTAATTGCTGATCATGACGACGTCGAACTCACCGCCGCCCATCGCGGTGGAGGCGGTGATCTTGGCGCGGGCCTGGTTCTCCGACAGCGAGATGAATCGCAGCTTGATGCCGGGGTTCTCCTTCTCGAATTGCTTCGAGAGCTTGATCGCATCCGTCATCTGGGAGTTGGACACCATGGCGATGGTGACGGTGTCACCCGATGCGCCGAACGAACCGGCGCCGGCGCAACCCGCCAGCGTCAGGCAGGCGACTGCCAGCAGTGCGATCGTCGCGCGGACGGACCGTCGTCCTGTTTCGCGTCTCATGCCATCCTCATTTCCTGTGTGGTGAGCTGAGTGTTTCCCGTCGCTCCGCTCGCCCTGGGTCATCTCTCCCGTCGCTCCGCTCGCCCCAACAGCCAACGCGCGCAGGCGACATCGCACACCAGATACCGGACGAAGCCACCTCGCAGCGCTCCCAGCGCGGCGGCGTACTTGGCCGCACCTCCGGTGACGAGCACGGTCGATTCACAACGGCGGACGTCCTCCAGGGGGACGGAGACGGTCCGCTGGGGGAGCTCGCCGTCCAATACGGCGCCGTCCTCGGTGAAGAAGCGACCGCCGATCTCGCCGACCGCGCCACGCGCGGTGACGGCCTTGAGCACGTCGGTGTCAAGGAAGCTGCCCTCGAACAGGGTGGTGGATGTGGAGACTGCTCCGACTCCGAAGATCATCATGTCCGCGGTACGGCCCGCTTCGAGCGCCCGTGAGATCAAGGAATCGCGCTTCAGCGAAGCCACCGTGTCGACATCCGCATACAAGGGGGCGGGCAGCCGAATCATGCTGGCCTGCAACTGTTCAGCACATCTTCCGAGTACATACTCCGCGCCCGTCTGGTAACTGACCGTACTCATCGCGCCATCCAGTTGGACGATCGCCTGGCAGGTCGCCGCCCCGGAGGGCAGCCCCGTGGCGACGGCTACGACCTCAGGGCCCCAGGTGAATCCGAGAGTCTCTCCCACGCCGATGCGCCGCACCAGGAGACGGGCGGCGGCCCGGCCCATCGGCGCCCAGCACGCCGAATTATCCAAAGCGCCTTTGCTGTCGATGTTGCCACCGACCACAACGGCCTCGGTGAGACCGAAGAGGTGCTCGAGTTCCTGCTCCTCGTCGGCGTGAAGATCGTCCTGCTGATCCGGCGGCACGACAACCTCGATACGGACAAGACCGTTGGCCTTGGCACGCGCCACCAGTCGGCCCGCCGTCGGCCGTGACACTCCGAGCCGCTGCGCGACCTCGGCCTGCGTCAGCCCGTCCAGGTAGTAGAGCGTCGCCGCGCGAAGTGCCAGCCGGAGATCGTCCGGGGCGGCCGACGGAACGGACGGTGAGGCGGGTTCGACAGCGCGAGCGGAAGACGTCACGTCCTCCTCCAGCGCTGAGCCGGCCACGTCGCCTCCTCGTTCTGCCACACCGGTGAGCAACTGCTCATGGGTGCGTTGAGATGCTCATCACGCTAACATCTCAATGTGACCCAGACAACAGTCGATGGCAACGACGCTGGTAAACCTTCGAAGATGAGGGTGGCGGTGCTGGCACATCCCGGCCGTATCGAACTCGAACATCGGCCGATCCCGGCACCGGCCGCGGGCGACGTGCTGATTCGAGTCAGCAGTGTCGGAGTGTGCGGCTCGGATACCCACTACTACCGCGAGGGGCGGATCGGCGACTTCGTCGTCGAATCACCGCTGGTTTTGGGCCACGAAGCCGCCGGAACCGTCGTGTCGGTGGGACCTGGGGTGCGCCATGAGCTGGTTGGGCGGCGCGTTTCGATCGAGCCCCAGCGCCCAGATCCTGGCAGCGACGAAACACGGCGCGGCCAGTACAACCTGTGCCCGCACATGGAGTTCTACGCGACTCCGCCAGTCGACGGGGCCCTCTGCGAGTACGTGACCATCGGCGCCGCGTTCGCGCATCCCGTCCCCGACTCGATGTCGGATGCCGCGGCCGCGATGTGCGAACCCCTGTCGGTGGGCATCGCCGCAATAACCAAGACAGCGGTGTCCGGCGGATGCCGGGTCCTGATCGCCGGCGCGGGTCCGATCGGGATCATGGTGACACAGGTGGCGCGGGCGTTCGGTGCCACCGACATCGTCGTCACCGACCTCGACGCGACCCGTCGGGAGCTTGCGGCCCGATTCGGCGCTACGGCCACCCTGGACCCACGGATTGACGACGTGTCCGATCTCGGCGTGGACGCATTCGTCGACGCATCGGGTGCCGCCGCGGCGGTGCGCAGCGGCATCGCCGCAGTCCGCCCCGCGGGCCGAGTCGTGTTGGTGGGCATGGGTGCCGCGACAATGGAGCTTCCGGTGCAGATCATTCAGAACCGCGAGCTGGTTCTCACGGGCGTGTTCCGGTATGCCAACACCTGGCCGACTGCCATAGAACTCGTCCGCTCGGGACGGGTGGACCTCGACGCGATGGTCACCGGACGGTATCCGTTGGAGAAGACAGCAGAGGCACTCGAGTCCGACCGGGTGCCGGGAAGCATCAAGTCGATTGTCGAGGTCTCGTGATGAAGCTGAACCAGGAGGCACTGCCGGAGCTGAAGATCGCGGTGCCGCAATACGACCGCAACAAGGTGAGCATCGGGATCGTGCACTTCGGTGTCGGCGGCTTCCACCGCGCCCACCAGGCGATGTATGTCGATCAGTTGCTGAACAAGGGGCTGGCTCGGGACTGGGGCATCTGCGGGATCGGGGTGATGCCCGGTGACAAGCGGATGCGGGACGCGCTGGCAGGCCAGAATTGCCTGTACACGTTGATCATCGAGCACCCTGACGGCACGCGTGAACCTCACGTCATCGGCTCGATCATCGACTTCCGTTACGCGCCAGACGATCCCGAAGCGGTCATCGAACTTCTTGCCGACCCCAAAACACGGATCATCTCCCTGACGGTCACGGAGGGCGGCTACAACATCCGCGACGACGATGGGAAGTTCGACGTCGACAACACCGATGTGCGGCACGACCTGGAAGACGACGGGCCGCCCGTCACCGTCTTCGGTATCGTCGCCGCCGCCATGACCCGCCGGCGCGACCGCGGGGTGCCGTCTCCGACGATCGTGTCGTGCGACAACATCGTCGAGAACGGAAACGTCGCACGCCATGCCTTCATCTCATACGCCGAGCAGTCGGACCCCCAGCTGGCGCAGTGGATGCGTGAGCACACCCGCTTCCCCAACTCCATGGTCGATCGGATCACTCCGGTCACCACATCGGACATCCCCGAGCAACTGGAAGCCGACTTCGGTGTCACGGACGCGTGGCCGGTGGCAACTGAGCCGTTCACCTCGTGGGTGCTTGAAGACGATTTCGCCGACGGCAGACCGCCTTTCGAAGAGGCCGGCGTGCAGTTGGTCGATGATGTCGCGCCGTACGAGATGATGAAACTGCGGCTGCTCAACGCCAGCCATCAGAGCCTGTGCTACTTCGCGTACCTCGCCGGCCACCGCTTCGTGCACGACGCCGCACAGGATCAGGTGATCGCCGAGTTTCTGCGTCGCTACATGGATTCCGAGGCGACGCCGACATTGCACCCGGTGCCGGGTATCGACCTCGCCGACTACAAGCGCACTCTGCTGGAACGGTTCGCCAACGCCTACGTCCGCGACACGGTCGCCCGGCTCTGCGCCGAATCGTCCGACCGGATACCGAAGTGGCTGTTGCCCGTTGTGCACGACAATCTGCGCTCCGGTGGTCCGGTGCGGTTGGCGGCGGCGACGGTGGCCAGCTGGGCCCGCTATGCCGAAGGCGTCGACGAGGACGGCGAACCGATTAAGGTCGTCGACCGCCTCGCCGACTCTCTGACCCCGTTGGCCCGGTCCCAGCGCGACGATCCCACCGCATTCATCGCCAACCGCTCGGTGTTCGGCGACCTCGTCGACGAGCCGCGTTTCGTCGAGCCGTACTTGTGGGCGCTCGATTCATTGCACCACAACGGTTCTCGCGCAACACTCGAGGCTTTACTCAAGGATCCGGAGTGACCGTCGTCGCCGGCATCGACTCGTCGACCCAATCGTGCAAGGTGGTCGTCTGCGACGCCGACACCGGCGCCCTGATCCGAGAGGGCCGCGCCGACCATCCCGGTGGTACCGAAATCGAACCGGGCGCATGGGAGTCCGCCACCAAGACGGCCATTGAAGCAGCCGGTGGGCTGGACGACGTCGCCGCGATGTCGGTCGGCGCCCAACAGCACGGAATGGTGTGCCTGGACGCAGACGGGGAGACCATCCGTCCCGCACTGCTGTGGAACGACGTCCGGTCGGCCGACGCCGCGCGCACCCTGGTCGACGAACTCGGCGGTCCCCGTGCGTGGGCCGATGCCGTCGGGGTCGTGCCGCTCGCGGCGATCACCATCTCGAAGCTGCGATGGCTGGCCGATCACGAACCCGACAATGCCGAACGCACTGCCGCAGTGTGCCTCCCGCACGACTGGCTCACCTGGCGGTTGCGTGGCGAATCCGACATCGAGGCGCTGACCACCGACCGCAGCGACGCCAGTGGCACGGGCTATTACGACGCCGCCTCCGGCGCCTACCGCACCGACCTGGTCGAGATGGCGATGCGGGGCCGGCGACCCGCACTCCCCACCGTGCTCGGCCCGGCCGAAAGCACGAGTTCAGCGAACGGACGTGTGTTCGGTGCCGGGCTCGGCGACAACGCCGCGGCCGCATTGGGATTGGCAGTCGAGGAAGGCGACGTCGTCGTCTCCATCGGCACCTCGGGTGTGGTGTCGGCGGCCTCGCCGCGTCCCGTGCACGACGACGCAGGCTTTGTCGCCGGGTTCGCCGACGGCACCGGGCAATTTCTGCCGCTGGTGTGCACGCTCAACGCGGCCCGGGTGCTCGATGCGGCAGCCACGATGTTGGGTGTGGACCATGATGACTTCTCGCACCTGGCGATCTCTGCCCCGCCGGGCAGTGACGGACTGGTGCTGGTGCCCTACCTCGAGGGGGAGCGAACACCCAACCGGCCCAATGCGACCGGTGCTCTGCACGGCATGCGAGTGTCGAACGCGACGCCGGCCAACCTGGCGCGTGCAGCGGTCGAAGGGCTGCTGTGTGCTCTCGCCGACGGCATCGCACACCTCACGTCGCACGGCATTGCCATCCGCCGCGTGCTGATGATCGGAGGGGGTGCCCGCTCGGAGGCGGTGCGCGTGATCGCCCCCGCCATCTTCGGCGTTCCTGTGCTGGTACCCAGTCCGGGTGAATACGTCGCCGTCGGCGCCGCGCGGCAGGCGGCCTGGGCGTGGAGCAATTCGCCGCATCCACCGCAGTGGAAACCGCCGCGCACCGAGGAGTTCACCGCCGATCCGACACCGCAGGTGCACGAGCGCTACGCGGCGGTGCGCGACCTGACGGAGGGCCTGTGAGACTTGGCGCGCCGAGACCGAAGCCAGGGTCGTAGATCCGGCCCGATAACCGCCTGGAATTCGGTTTCGCCGCAGCCGGAGGGGCTGGAGAGCGCCGCGCCAGCCTGACTCTTTTCCGCGTGGAATACAGTTTCGGCGATGATGGGCGACGTGACGCAACGTGACAACGTGTTGCTCGTGCACTGGCACGACCTCGGCCGGTGTCTGGGCGCATACGGCCATGCGGATGTGTCGAGCCCCCGGCTCGACCGCCTGGCGGCCGAAGGCATTCTGTTCACCCGCGCCCATGCGACCGCGCCGCTGTGCTCGCCGTCGCGTGGTTCGCTCTTCACAGGCCGATACCCGCACAGCAACGGTCTTGTGGGCCTCGCGCACCACGGGTGGGAGTATCGCGACGGCGTGCGGACGTTGCCTGCGCTGCTGTCCGACAAGGGCTGGCACACCGCATTATTCGGGATGCAGCATGAGACCTCACATCCACCGCGCCTCGGATTCGACGAATTCGACATATCGAATTCGTACTGCTCCTACGTGGTTCCCGAATCCCGCGAGTGGTTGCTTGCCCACCGCGATTCCAGCAAACCGTTCCTGTTGACGGCGGGCTTCTTCGAAACGCACCGGCCCTATCCGCCCGAGCGTTACCGGCCGGCGGACCCGAATGCGGTCGACGTTCCGGGGTATCTGCCCGACGCTGCACCGGTGCGAGACGACATCGCGGCGTTTCACGGGTCCATCTCGGTGGCCGACGCCGCAGTCGGCGAACTGCTGGACACACTCAGTGAGACGGGTCTGGACGCCAGCACCTGGGTGGTGTTCTTCACCGACCACGGCCCCGCGTTCCCACGCGCGAAGTCGACTTTGTACGACGCGGGGACAGGGATCGCGATGATTGTGCGGCCCCCCGTGGGCCGGGGCGTCCCGCCGCGGGTGTACGACGAACTGTTCAGCGGTGTCGATCTGCTGCCGACGCTGTTGGAGCTTCTCGGGGTCGACGTACCCGGGGACGTCGACGGTTTGTCCCACGCCGCCGACGTGATGGGCGCACGCACCGACCAGCCGCCAGTCCGCGACCACGTCTACACGGAGAAGAACTATCACGATTCATTCGATCCCATCCGGGCCATCCGCAGCAAGAAGTTCAGCTACATCGAGAATTACGCGCGCCGCCCGCTGCTGGATCTTCCCCTGGACATCGCGGAGAGCCCGTCAGGGCATGCGGTCGCAGAGCAGGTGCGCGGACCTCGGCCCGAGCGCGAACTCTACGATCTCGTCGAGGACCCGGGCG
>JAVHWG010000399.1:0-5394 GCA_032159965.1 Mycobacterium sp. | reverse complement strand
CCGGCCTGTAGTGCCCGATCCAACGCAACGACGGCAAAGGTGCCGGCGATGGCGAAGTCTCCGCGCCACGTGGCGACGATGACGTAGACGAGCGCGGCGAGAATCACTTCGGTCTCTTCGCCACGTTCGAGGCAACGCGTGCGGATGGCAGCGATGTCGTGGAGCGCCTCGTCAAGCCGTCCGGTCCAGGCCAGAACGGAGACGTTGTTGAAGCTTGGCCTGACAAAGGTGTAGGCGTAAGTGTTGCGATCTTCCAGCTCTAATGCGCGTCGCATGGTCTGCTCGTCGACGCCCTCTCCGAGCAGCGCGCCCAGGAATACCCTCATGCCAAGCGCCTGGCTCAAGAGTTGCGGCTCGCCACCGCGCTCGGCGTGGGTAACGGCGTCCTCGGTGTACTGCAGCGACTTCGCGACGTCACCCAACATGAACAGGCAGTAGGCCGCAGTCGTCAGGATCTGTGCGCGAAGCGCAAAGTTGTCGCCGACCTCGCCCAGTGCGCGCTCGAGGCAGTGGAGGCTCTCCAGGAAGCTGTCGTCCATCTGACGCACGAGGGCAAGCAGGCTTAGTGCCTCCGCCATGGGAACGCCTGGGGCCAACACTGCGGTGGTTTCCTCGAGCAGGGCCCGAGCTCTGCCGAGATCGCCTGCGTCGAAGTGGTTCTTCGCCAGATGAATTCGGCGTTCGGGGGTGTCACCGCCAAGTCCGATCGCTAGGTCGAGTAGTTCAGCAGCGGCGGCCGGCGCACCGCGGCTGCGGGCAATTTCGGCGGCGGCATCCAGCGACTGCAGGGTGACAGGGTCGTAGGTCGTGGTGGCAAGCGCCAAGTGCCGGGCCTGAAGCTCGGGTTGTTCGACGATGCTGACAAGGCGTCGATGCACCGCCCGGCGCTGCGCGGGGGTGGCTTTGGTATAAACGCCCTGGGCTAGTAGGGGGTGTGTGAAACGGATTGTGCGCCCGTTGATCCCGATGATGCCGTTGCTCTCGGCCTCCTCAAGAAGCACGACGGCGTCGGTGGTGTCTGCATTCGTGGCGCGCGCGACGAGTTCCACCGTGGGACTGGCCGCGCAGGCGGCCGCAAGGAGCGCCTGCAGCACGTCGGGGTCCAGACTGCCGATCCTGGCCTGCACCAACTCGGCGAGGGTGCCCGGCAAAGCTGCTTCGGAGAGAGTGGCGTCACCCTGCAGAGTGCGTGCCAATTCGATTGCGTAGAAGGGGTTTCCGCCTGAGATCTCGTGGATACGATTCATGGTCGGCCGCGGGAACGTGCGGCCTAGCTGCTGCTTAAGGACCTCGTGGAGACCCCCCAGGCTCAGCGGCGGAACCTGGATCCGTCGAATGGCGTCGGGGCGGGGCAGTCGCAACCACGACGCCGTCGTCCCAGAAGCGGGACCGGTGCGCTCGGCGCAGAGCACCCCCACCGGACCCGTCAGCCGCCGCGCGGCGAACTCGACGACCTGGACGGTGGAGGGGTCGAGCCACTGCAGGTCATCGATCGCGAGCAGCACAGGCGAGTCATCCGCGAGCCGATCGATGACCGACAGGAACGCCGCCGCCACTGCACGCTGATCGGTCGCGGGAGTGTGGGACTCGGTGCGCAGCAGAACTTGGTCGATCGCGCGCTGCTGCGGCTCGGGCAGGTCCGACCAGACGACTGGGTCGATTCCAGACAGCAGATCGCCCAGCGACGCGTAAGCCTGCACAAACTCCGCAGCAGCCGGTTGCGCCAGCAACACCCGGAACCCCCGCTCGCGGGCCTGCTCGACAACGGCCAGCCACAGCGTCGTCTTGCCGATCCCCGCCTCTCCCTCGATCACCAACGCCGAAGGAGATTGCGCGGCCGAACTCAGGAAGTCAGCGACCGCTGTCGAATCGACCGCACCCATCGCCGTCGTCATCTCCTGCCCCGATGTTGGCGTGCCGGTCATTTGGTCACGCCTGCACGCGACGGAGACTATCGCCAAATACGACGCAGGCCGGCCCGGACAGCAAATTCGTTGGCTATAGCCGCTTCAGTCCCCGAAGGATTTTCGCGAACGGAATGCTCGCCTCCATGCCCTTGCGCAGGCTGGGCTGCAGCGTGCTGATGTTGGCCGCCACGATGTAGCGCACGCCGTGATCGCGCCACTCGGCGGCCTGGGCGATCACGTCATCGGGTGTCCCGGTCAGAAGTACTTCCTTCATCAGGGACATCGGGACTTTCGCGGTGGCAGAGAGCACCGTCTGTTCGTCCAAGGTTTGCGGAACCAGATCCTGGGCGCCGGTGAAGTCTGCGCCCAGCGGATGCTCTGCGCCGTGGCGAGCCCAGAGCTCACCGGATGCGTTGAGCGCGAACGACTTTGCGACGTCGGAGTTCAATGCTTCGTCGACGTCGCTGTTCGTGCGGCCGGTCATGACGAACAGCCAGATGGCCGGGAGCATCGACGTTGGATCCCGCCCGGCATCAGAGGCCGCGCCGCGGATGACCTCCAACCGTTGCGCATACTCCGGTGGCCGCTGCGGAAAGGCCGGGAGCCATCCGTCGGCGTAGCGACCGACCGCCCGCAACATGCGGGGGCCATGCGCCGCGATCCAGATCTCCGGCCACTTCCCGCGATAGGGCGGAAGGTCGAACACTGCGTTGTGCAACGGAAAGAACGCCGAATCGCGCGATACGAGTTCTCCGCCGGAGTTCCACAACGCCCGAATGGTGGCCATCGCTTCCTCGAATCGGGCTACCGGCTTCGACCAGTCCACGCCGTAGGGTTCGTTTCCTTCGCGTTCCCCGGTGCCGATGCCGAGGATCGCTCGGCCACGGGTCAGCAGATGCAGGGTCGCGGCGGCCTGCGCCGTGACCGCCGGGTTGCGGCGCCCGGTGTCGGTCACGCCCGTGCCGAGTCGCAGCCGGCTCCATCGGTTGCGTGCGGCGAGGTGTCCGAGCATCGTCCACGGCTCGAGCTGGGCGTCGACCTTCGGCACCAGTTTCGCGGCACCGAAATACTTCGGTGTCATGATTGCCCTCGGCAGCAACGAATTCAGATGATCGGGTATCCACAACGAGTCCACACCAGTCGCCGCGGCGGTCAGATGGCTGGCGCGCAACAGTGCAGTCGGCCCATAGCGAGCGTTGACGAGCTGATCTGCCATGCCGACCCTCATGCTGCTGCGGCCCTTTCGATTGATCGCCACCATGGCGCCACCCCTTTCTTCCTATCGTTGACGCTATGGCGCTTGGATGCCGGGAAACATCGGGTGTTTCCCTACGGTTCGGTCTCGGGGGTGAGGTCGATGCGTCGGCCGAGTTCGGCTCGCGAGCGGATGCCGAGTTTGTGGTAGACCCGGGACAAGTTGGCCTCGACGGTCTTCGGGCTGATGAAGAGCGCGGCTGCGACGTCGCGATTCGTCATGCCCGAGGCGGCGAGTTCGGCGACCCGCTGCTCGGACGGCGTCATCGCAGCGGTCTGTCGCGGCCCGACGTCGACCCGACCCAATTCGAGCCGCGCCCGCTCGGCCCACAATGGAATTCCCAGACTCTCGAACGTGTGTAGTGCTTCGCGCAGAGCTAGGGAGGCGCCGTCCTTCTGACGTGTGCGACGCTGGAGTTGGCCGACGAGCAGCTGGGTGCGGGCCCGTTCGAAGGGCATGGGAATTCGATCGTGCTCGGTCATCGCTTGCTGCACAACTACATTGGCGCCATCGAGGTCGCCCTTTGCCGCAAGCACCATGGCCCGGCAGCGACCGCCGACAGCCAACATCCACGCCCGGTCCAGGCGGCGGCCGTTGCGCTCGAGCGCGGCGATCAGTGGCTCGGCCTCGTCGAGCCGGCCCAGCGCTACGAACGCCTCGACGGCGTCGGGAACGAACTCGGCCAAGCCCACCTCCGTCCCATCGGGAGCCGCGAGCAAGTTCAGGATGAGAGGCTCAAGCGTGGCGATCGCGGCTTCATGGTTGCCGAGCGACACCTCGAGGAAGCCCAACGTCGTCAACTGCAAGCCTGTAAAGACGATCGCGCCGCTGCGCTGGCTGAGGGCGAGCGCCTCTCCGACGTCGCGACGAGCCTGCTCCGCTCGGCCCGCATAGGCGGCCAAATTCGCCCGCATCATTATGGCGGTCATGCGTGCTCCGTCTCCACCCACCTGCTGAGCCCGCTCCATCGCGTCCTCGGCAACCAGAGTCGCGCCGGCGAAATCCCCCAACCACACCTGGCCGGCGACCAGGCTGAACGCGACGATGATGAGTTCCGTCTCCTCGCCACGTCCGAGGCAGCCCTGCTGAATGGCCAACATCATGGGGAGCGCCTCGTCGTACCGCCCGCTCCAACCGAGAACGGAGGCGATGTTGTAACTCGGCCGCACGAAGATGTAGGCATACGCATCGCGGTCCTCCAACTCCAGAGCGCGTCGCATGCTGGACTCATCGACACCCTCTCCGTCGACCGCACCGAGCCAGACCCGCATGCTCAGTGCCTGGCTCAGGAGATGCGGTTGACCAAGGCGCTCGGCGTGGTGAAGGGCGTCCTCCGCGTTGCACAACGCGGCGGCGAGATCTCCGACCAACCACAGGACGATCGACAGCGAGGTCAGAATCTGCACACGGAGCGCGAGTTGCTCTCCGACCTCTGCCAGTGCCTTCTTCAGGCAATCGACCGTTTCCAGGAAGCTGTCGTCCATCATCCGCAAGAGTCCGAGCAAGCTCAGCGCTTCCGCGCGGAGCGCGCCGGGGCGCGAGGCATCGATGGTCTGCACGAGTAACACTCGGGCGCGCCGGAGATCGCCCGCGTCGAAGTGGTGTTTCGCCAACCGGATTCGGCGCTCGGCTGTGTCCCCGCCGAGTCCCATCGCGAGCTCGAGGAGTTCGGCCGCTGCTGCTGGTGCACCCCGGCGTTGAGCGATTTCAGCGGCCTCATCCAGCGACTGCAGAGTCGCGGGGTCGAAGGTGGTGGTGGCCAAGGCCAGGTGTCGGGCTTGAAGCTCGGTTTGCTCGACGATGTCGGCCAGGCGGCGATGCATCGCGCGCCGCCTGGCGGGGCTGGCGCTGGTGTAGACACCCTGAGCCAGTAGCGGGTGCGCGAAACGAATTGTGCGCCCGGTGATTCCAATGACCCCGGCGCCCTCGGCCTTCTCCAGAAGCTTGACGACGTCGGCGGCGTCCGAGCTCGTGGCGCGCGCGATCAGTTCCACAGTGGGTGCGGCGGCGCAGGCCGCGGCGAGTAGTACGTCCTGGACCTGGGCACCGAGGTCACCGATCCGGTTCTGCACCAACTCGGCCAGGGTACCCGGTAATGCGGCCTCGGACAGCGTCGCGTCGCCCTCCAATGCTCGCGCCAATTCGATTGCGTAGAACGGGTTTCCGCCCGAGATGTCCTGAATGCGCGCCATGGTCGGTCGTGGAAACGTGCGGCCTAGTCGCTGTGAGAGG
>JAVHWG010000324.1:0-4820 GCA_032159965.1 Mycobacterium sp. | reverse complement strand
ACGCACTGGGCATCACCGACATCGACCCGATCGAGCACGGGCTCCTGTTCGAGCGGTTCCTGAACCCGGAACGCGCCTCGATGCCCGACATCGACATCGACTTCGACGACCGTCGCCGGGGTGAGATGCTGCGGTACGCCACCGAGAAGTACGGGCACGACCGTGTCGCCCAGGTGATCACGTTCGGCACCATCAAAACGAAGGCGGCGCTGAAAGATTCGGCCCGCATTCACTTCGGGCAGCCTGGTTTCTCGATCGCGGACCGCATCACCAAGGCCTTGCCGCCTGCGGTCATGGCCAAGGACATCCCGCTGTCGGGCATCACCGACAACAGCCATGAGCGGTACAAGGAGGCCGCCGAGGTACGCGGGCTGATCGAGACCGACCCAGAAGTGCGAACCATCTACGACACCGCGCTGGGTCTGGAGGGACTGATCCGCAACGCCGGGGTCCATGCGTGCGCGGTGATCATGAGTTCGGAGCCGCTCGTCGACGTGATCCCGATGTGGAAGCGCGCGCAGGACGGCGCGGTGATCACCGGCTGGGATTACCCGTCGTGCGAGAACATCGGCCTGCTGAAGATGGACTTCCTCGGGCTGCGCAACCTGACGATCATCGGCGACGCGATCGAGAACATCAAAGCCAACAGGGGGATTGACCTCGACCTCGAGTCGCTGCCACTCGATGACCAGCTCACCTACGACCTGCTCGGGCGGGGGGAGACGCTCGGGGTGTTCCAGCTCGACGGCGGCCCGATGCGCGACCTGCTGCGTCGCATGCAGCCCACCGGCTTCGGGGACATCATCGCCGTCATCGCGTTGTACCGCCCCGGCCCGATGGGTCAGAACGCACACAACGAGTACGCCGACCGCAAGAACGGCCGTCAGGCTGTCAAGCCGATCCATCCTGAGCTGGCCGAGCCGTTGCGCGACATTCTGGCAGAGACGTACGGCCTGATCGTCTACCAGGAACAGATCATGCGTATCGCGCAAAAGGTCGCCGGCTACTCGCTGGCACGAGCCGACATCTTGCGTAAGGCCATGGGCAAGAAGAAGCGCGAAGTGTTGGACAAAGAATACGAGGGATTCTCAGAGGGCATGCGTGCCAACGGATTCTCCGCGCCTGCGATCAAAGCACTGTGGGATACCGTGCTCCCGTTCGCCGACTACGCGTTCAACAAGAGCCACGCCGCAGGCTACGGCCTGGTGTCCTACTGGACCGCATATCTGAAGGCCAACTATCCCGCGGAGTACATGGCCGGCCTGCTGACCTCCGTCGGTGACGACAAGGACAAGGCCGCGGTCTACCTTGCGGACTGCCGCAAGCTCGGTATCACGGTGCTGCCGCCCGACGTCAACGAGTCCGTCCTGAACTTCGCATCGGTGGGCACCGACATCCGGTACGGCCTCGGCGCGGTGCGGAACGTGGGCTCCAACGTGGTGGGATCCCTGATCCGAACCCGCAGCGACAGAGGGAAATTCACCGACTTCTCCGACTATCTGAACAAGATCGACATCGCGGCGTGCAACAAGAAGGTCACCGAGTCGCTGATCAAGGCAGGCGGCTTCGACTCGTTGGGCCACCCGCGCAAGGGTCTGTTCCTGGTGCACACCGACGCCGTCGACTCGGTGCTCGGCACCAAGAAGGCCGAGGCGATGGGTCAGTTCGATCTGTTCGGCTTCGGTGACGAGGACGGCGACGCGAGTGCAGGCGCGGTGTTCACCATCAAGGTGCCCGACGACGAGTGGGATGACAAGCACAAGCTTGCGCTGGAACGGGAGATGTTGGGCCTGTACGTATCCGGGCATCCGCTCGACGGTGTCGCGCACATCCTTGCCGGACAGGTCGACACACAGATTCCCGCGATTCTGGACGGCGATGTGCCCAACGACGCCCAGGTACGGGTCGGCGGAATCCTCGCCTCGGTGGACCGCCGTGTCAACAAGAACGGATTGCCTTGGGTGTCAGCGCAGTTGGAGGACCTCACCGGTGGTATCACGGTGATGTTCTTCCCGCACATCTATTCCACGCACGGCGCCGAGATCGTCGACGACGCGGTGGTGCTGGTCAATGCGAAGGTCCGCGTGCAAGACGATCGGGTCTGCCTGATCGCGAACGACCTGATCGTTCCCGACTTCTCGAGAGCGGCGGCAAACCGGCCGGTGGCCGTCAGCCTTCCCACCCGGCACTGCACGCCCGACAAGGTGACCGCACTCAAGCAGGTGCTGGCCCGTCACCCGGGAACAGCACAGGTGCACCTGCGCCTGGTCAGTGGCGACCGGATCACCACCCTCGAACTTGACCAGTCGCTGCGGGTCACGCCGTCGTCGGCATTGATGGGTGACCTGAAGGCCTTGCTGGGTCCCGGCTGCCTCGCCAGCTGATCCGGCGCGGCAGGCACGGACTCAGCGAAGCACGTTGACCGCGCGGGCGAAGACCAGCGCGATCGTCGACACCGCCACCAGCGCCTGCACCGTCATCATCCCCTTCGCCCGGCGGGTCAGCGGCATCGTGTCGGTGGGGGAGAACGCCATCACGTTGGTCAGGCTGACGTACAGATAGTCGAGGAACCGCGGCTCCCAGTCCTTGGGCGCCGCTTGGCGCACATCCATCTGCGGGAAAAGGAAGTCAGGGTATCGCCGCTTGGGGTTCCGCTTCGCCAGCGGCGCGGCGCGCGCGAACGGCCCGCCCAGGTCGATTTCCCAGTACCAGATCCCAAACACGATGATGTTCGTGATGAACACCGCCGCGCCGCTTCCCAGCAGCACCTCCGGGTCATTGCTCACTTCGCCGGTCAGGATGCGGTAGTCGAGCAGGACAGCTGATGCCGTGTTGTCGATGGTGATGGCGGCCAGCAGCACGAAACTTGCCCACCTGCCATAGGTGGTGTCGCGCGTCAGGCGGTTGGGGTTGATCGTCACCAGGATGACGAGCAGGAGCAGTTCCATCCCGATCAGCGGCCAGCGGGGCACCCCCACGACGGTGTAGGCGACCGGTATCGCCCGCTGCATGACTATTGCGGCTACCAGCGCCGCCAGCACAGGCCAGCGGCTCTCCGGATTGCCGGGCTGTAGCCACGCCGGGAGGCGCAGTTCAGCGCCTTTGGCCAGATTCTCGGCCCGGTGCACGACGTCCTCACGCGGCTGCGGCCGTTCCCCGCTGCTGTCCATGATCTTGGCCGTACGCTACCCGTCATGACTGAGGCACCGGCCACTTTGTGCGAGGCTTTCCAGCGGACGGCGTCGATCGAACCGGAGGCCGTCGCGTTGCGGGAAGTCGGCGACGCGCGGACCGTGACGTGGCGCGAGTACGCCGATCAGGTGCGCCGGGTGACGGCCGGGCTGGCCGCCCTCGGGGTCGGCAAGGGCGACACGGTGTCGCTGATGATGGCGAACCGAATCGAGTTCTATCCCCTCGACGTCGGCGCTCAGCATCTCGGCGCGATCTGCTTCTCGGTGTACAACACCCTGGCCGCGGAACAGCTCACCTACCTGTTCGCCAACGCGGAGACGAAAGTGGTGATCTGCGAGAGCCAATACGTCGACCGAATCCGGGCCAGCGGGGCGGCCATCGAGCACATCGTGTGTATCGACGGATGTCCCGACGGGACGCTGAGCCTCGACGAGATGCTGGCGGGCGGACATCCGGATTTCGACTTCGAAGCGTCTTGGCGCGCAGTGAAATCCGAGGACATCGCCACGTTGATCTATACATCCGGCACGACGGGTAACCCCAAGGGTGTCGAGATGACGCACGCCAATCTGATGTTCGAATCGACGGCGGTGGAGCAGGTACTCGACATCCGTTTCGGGGACCGGATCACGTCGTATCTGCCCTCTGCACACATCGCTGACAGGTGGGGCGGTCTCTACAGCCAGGAGGTGTTCGGCACGCAGATCACCGTCGTGCCGGACGCGCGTGCGATTGCCGCGGCGCTACCCGACGTCCGCCCGACGATTTGGGGGGCGGTCCCGCGTGTGTGGGAAAAGCTCAAGGCGGCAATAGATTTCGCCGCGGCCAATGAGCCGGACGAAGTGAAGCGACAGGGACTGCAGTGGGGGCTGGCGGTGGCGGCGAAGAAGGCCGCTGCCCTTGTCGCCGGCGAAGCGGTGCCCGACGACGTGGCCGCCGAATGGGCACAAGCCGACGAACTCGTGCTGTCGAAGCTGCGGGAAAAGCTGGGGCTGGACCAACTGCGGTGGTCGGTGTCCGGTGCCGCGCCGATCCCCAAGGAGACGCTGGCATTCTTCACCGGCCTCGGCATCCCCATCTCCGAGGTGTGGGGGATGTCCGAGCTCAGTTGTGTTGCCACCGTGAGCCATCCGCGCGAAGCCAGGCTCGGTACCGTCGGCAAGCTGCTGCCAGGCCTCGAGGGCAGGATCGCCGACGATGGCGAGTTCCTGGTCAGGGGCCCGCTGGTGATGAAGGGTTATCGCAAAGAGCCGGAGAAGACGGCGGAGGCAGTCGATTCCGACGGCTGGCTGCACACCGGTGACATCCTCGACATGGACGACGACGGCTTCCTGCGCATCGTCGACCGGAAGAAGGAGTTGATCATCAACGCCGGGGGCAAGAACATGTCGCCGTCGAATATCGAGAACACGATCAAGGCGTCATGTCCGTTGATCGGTGTGATCATCGCGCTAGGCGACGCCCGCCCGTACAACACGGCGCTGATCGTGCTCGACGCCGAGTCCGCCGGCCCGTATGCGGCCAAGTACGGCTTGCCGGAGGCGACGCCGGAGGCGCTGGCCACCCACCCGGAGGTAGTCCAGCAAATCGCGACGGGTGTGGCAGAGGGCAACGCCAAACTGTCGCGT
>JAVHWG010000317.1:0-2595 GCA_032159965.1 Mycobacterium sp. | reverse complement strand
GAATTCGACTTCGAGGACGGAACCGCCACGTCGTCGTACCTGACACTGGACATCAAGACGGGGCAGAACCTCGACAACGCACTTCGCGTGGACTGCCACGACGTGGATACGCAAAACGTCCGACTCGAAGGCATCGGCACCGAGGCCTACTTGTGCGCGCCGGTGCTCGTCTGGGCACGTGTCGCTCCCGACAAGGGGTTCACCGTATTCATATCGACGTCGGCGGCGCGGACGACACTTCGGCCGGACGCCGCCCAGGAGGTGGCCCGGCTGGTCGCACCACGAATCGCAGCCGAGTAGCGGGCACACCGCAGCAGCCCAACCAACAGGTTGGTTTGGAGAGCTGTTAGGCTGCGGGGCCAGAGGCTTAAGCTCTCACCGACGGCTGCTCAACGCGCCGTTTTCCGCAACGCAGAGGAATACCGCTATGTCCGAAGAAGCCTTCATCTACGAGGCCATCCGCACCCCTCGCGGCAAGCAAAGGAACGGCTCCCTCAACGAGGTGAAGCCCCTGAACCTGGTCACCGGCCTGGTCGACGAGCTTCGCCGCCGGTTCCCAGATCTCGACGAGACATTGATCAGCGACCTGATCCTCGGCGTCGTCTCGCCCGTCGGAGACCAGGGCGGCGACATCGCCCGCACCGCCGTGCTGGCGGCGGGGCTTCCCGAGACCACAGGCGGCGTTCAGCTCAACCGGTTCTGCGCCTCGGGCCTCGAGGCGGTCAACACCGCCGCACAGAAGGTGCGTTCCGGCTGGGATGACCTCGTGCTCGCAGGCGGCGTCGAGTCGATGAGCCGGGTCCCGATGGGCAGTGACGGCGGCGCATGGGCCACCGATCCCGAGACCAACTACACCATCGGATTTGTTCCGCAGGGCATTGGAGCTGACCTGATCGCCACCATCGAGGGTTTCTCCCGCGACGACGTGGACGCCTACGCGCTGCGGTCGCAGCAGAAGGCCGCTGATGCGTGGTCGGGCGGATACTTTGCGAAATCCGTTGTGCCGGTGCGTGACCAGAACGGACTGGTGATCCTCGACCACGACGAGCACATGCGCCCGGACAGTTCGATGGAAGGTCTGGCCAAGCTGAAGACCGCGTTCGACGGGATCGGCTCGATGGGCGGCTTCGACGACGTCGCGCTGCAGAAGTACCACTGGGTCGAGAAGATCGACCACGTTCACACCGGCGGCAACAGCTCCGGCATCGTCGACGGAGCCGCACTGGTCCTGGTCGGTAGTGAAAGTGCCGGTGAATCACAGGGATTGACGCCGCGAGCACGCGTTGTGGCGACTGCCACCAGCGGTTCCGACCCGGTCATCATGCTCACCGGCCCCACCCCGGCTACCCGCAAGGTGCTGGATCGCGCCGGGCTGACGATCGATGACATCGACCTGTTCGAGCTCAACGAAGCGTTCGCTTCGGTCGTGCTGAAGTTCCAGAAGGACCTGAACATCCCGGACGAGAAGCTCAACGTCAACGGTGGCGCCATCGCCATGGGTCACCCGCTGGGGGCGACCGGCGCGATGATCACCGGCACCATGGTCGACGAGCTCGAACGCCGCAATGCGCGTCGCGCACTGATCACTCTGTGCATCGGAGGCGGCATGGGCGTCGCGACCATCATCGAGCGAGTCTGAGAAGCGGGCGCGGACGTGGTTAAAAGGAAGAGACAACATGGCTGAGAACACCATCAAATGGGACAAGGATGCCGACGGCATCGTCACGCTGACACTCGACGATCCGACCGGGTCGGCGAACGTGATGAACGAGCACTATTCCGAGTCCATGCACAACGCAGTCGAACGCCTTGTTGCCGAAAAGGATTCGATCACCGGTGTCGTCGTCACGAGCGCCAAGAAGACCTTCTTCGCAGGCGGTGACCTGAAGGGCATGATCACGCTCGGCCCGGACAACGCCGGCGAGGCGTTCGACATGGTGGAGTCGATCAAAAGAGATCTGCGGTTGCTCGAGACCTTCGGCAAGCCGGTCGTGGCCGCCATCAACGGTGCCGCACTGGGCGGGGGCCTGGAGATCACGCTGGCGTGTCACCACCGCATTGCCGCCGATGCCAAGGGTCTTGTGGTCGGTTTCCCCGAGGTGACACTCGGGTTGCTGCCCGGCGGCGGCGGGGTCACCCGCACCGTGCGGATGTTCGGCATCCAGACCGCGTTCATGAATGTGCTGTCGCAGGGCACGCGATTCAAGCCGGCGCAGGCCAAGGAAATCGGTCTGATCGACGAAATCTTGCCGACAGTCGAGGAATTGGTGCCAGCCGCGAAGGCGTGGATCAAGGCGAACCCGGACGCGCACATTCAGCCATGGGACCAGAAGGGCTACAAGATGCCCGGCGGCACCCCGTCGTCGCCAGCACTGGCCGCGATCCTGCCGTCGTTCCCGGCTCTGCTGAAGAAGCAGCTGAAAGGTGCGCCGATGCCTGCGCCGCGGGCCATCCTGGACGCGGCCGTGGAGGGCGCGCAGGTGGACTTCGACACCGCGAGCCGCATCGAGAGCCGTTACTTCACTCAGTTGGTCACCGGCCAGGTCGCCAAGAACATGATCCAGGCGTTCTTCTTCGACCTGCAGTACATCAACT
>JAVHWG010000298.1:0-3045 GCA_032159965.1 Mycobacterium sp. | reverse complement strand
AGGGGCAGTTCTCCGCCGACGCCAGAGGCGTGAACTGGTACGAAGCGTTGATCACGAGCATGGGCAAGGACAAGGCGCGGGCGCTGGTCGACGCTCTCGGAGCCAATGCTCCGCGACTCAGCGAGAGCCACACCCTCGCGCTGACGCAGGTGCAGGCCGGTGAGCCGATGGCGACGATCGCGGCGTACGGCTACCTCGCGGCGAAGGACGCGAAGGCGTCACCGGGCTCGGTGGCCTTCGTGAACCCCGACCCGCTGCCGGCTGCACCGGACGTCATCGAGTTGGTGAACGGGGCGCCGCATCCGGACGCCGCTCGGCTGTTCATGGACTGGCTGCTGTCCCAGGACGGGCAGCGCGCCGTTGTGTCGATCTCGAATCGGATCTCACTGCGCAGCGACGTCTCGGACGACCCCACGGCGTGGAACCCGGCCAAGTGGCCGCCGGCCTGGTCGACACCCGACGCGCCGTCGAGCGAGTTCAACACCTACTCGCAGGACCTGCGGAGTGCTCTGAAGGCCGAATGACGCCCGTGATCTCGATACTGCCGGCCGGTCACGACGGGCCGGCAGTATCGAGATCGTCGCCATGACGGCCGCCGCTCAGTCCTCCGGCGGTGCGGTCGACGACTTGTCGCGGATGAGATCCATGACGGCGGAGTCGGTCAGCGTCGTGACGTCACCGAGCTCGCGGTGATCGGCCACGTCGCGCAGCAGCCGCCGCATGATCTTGCCCGACCGCGTCTTGGGCAGCTCGGCCACGATCATGATCTGCCGCGGCTTGGCGATGGCGCCGATCTCGGTGGCCACGTGGTTGCGCAGCGTCTTGACCAGCTCCTCGCCCTCGGCCTCCTCGGTCGGACCGCCGCCGCGCAGGATGACGAACGCGACGATGCCCTGACCGGTGGTCGGGTCGGTAGCGCCGACGACGGCCGCCTCGGCCACCGACGGGTGCGAGACCAACGCCGACTCGACCTCGGTGGTGGAGATGCGGTGCCCGGACACGTTCATGACGTCGTCGACGCGGCCGAGCAGCCACAGGTCGCCGTCGTCGTCCTTCTTCGCGCCGTCCCCGGCGAAGTAGTAGCCCTCGGCCGCGAACCGGCTCCAGTAGGTCTCCTTGAACCGCTCCGGATCACCCCAGATACCCCTGGTCATGGCCGGCCAGGGCTCGGTGAGTACGAGGAACCCGCCACCGCCGTTGGGCACCGGCTTGCCCTCGTTGTCGACGACCTCGGCGCCGACACCCGGCAGCGGCCGGGTGGCCGAACCCGGCTTCGTCTCAGTGACGCCGGGCAGCGGGCTGATCATGATCGCCCCGGTCTCGGTCTGCCACCACGTGTCAACGACCGGGGTGCGGTCGCCGCCGATGTGCTTGCGGTACCAGACCCAGGCCTCGGGATTGATCGGCTCCCCGACCGAGCCGAGCAGCCGAAGCGACGAGAGGTCGTGCGCTGTGGGGATGTCCTCGCCCCATTTCATGAACGTGCGGATCGTCGTGGGCGCGGTGTAGAGGATCGAGATCTTGTACTTCTCGATCATGTTCCACCAGCGGTGCTCGTCCGGGCTGTTCGGCACCCCCTCGTACATGAATGACGTCGCGCGGTTGGCCAGCGGCCCGTACACGATGTAGGAGTGCCCGGTGACCCACCCGATGTCGGCTCCGCACCAGTACAGGTCCTCGTCGGGCTTCAGGTCGAACACCGCGTGATGCGTGTAGGCCACCTGCGTCAGGTAGCCGCCGGACGTGTGCAGGATGCCCTTCGGCTTGCCCGTCGTCCCCGACGTGTACATGACATAGAGCGGGTGTTCCGCGTCGAAGGCCTCGGGCGTGTGCTCGGCGGACTGCTTGCCCACCAGATCGTCCCACCAGACGTCGCGCCCGTCGGTCCATACGATGTCCTGCCCCGTGCGCTTGACCACCAGTACGTGCTCGACATCCGGGCACTTGAGCAACGCCTCGTCCACGGCTGGCTTCAGCGCGGACGGCGCACCCCGCCGGTATCCGCCGTCGGAGGTGATCACCAGATGCGCATCGCAGTCGAGGATCCGATCCGACAGCGCGGTCGAGGAGAAGCCGCCGAACACCACCGTGTGCGGCGCACCCAGCCGCGCGCACGCCAGCATCGCGATCACCGTCTCCGGGATCATCGGCATGTAGATCGCGACCCGGTCACCGGTCTTCACGCCGAGTTCGATCAGCGCGTTCGACGCCTTGCACACCTCGTCCTTGAGCTGTGCATAGGTGATCGAACGGGTCTCTCCCGGCTCACCCTCCCAGTGATAGGCCACCTGCTCACCGTGCCCGTCCTCGACGTGCCGGTCGACGCAGTTGTAGGCCACGTTGAGCTTGCCACCGACGAACCATTTCGCGAACGGCGCGTCCGACCAGTCCAGGACCTCGGTCCACCTCTCCACCCAGGACAGTCGCTCAGCCTGCTTGGCCCAGAACGCCAGCGGGTCGGCGTCAGCCTCCGCGTACGCATCCGCCTTGACGTTCGCGTTGGCCGCGAACTCCTTCGGCGGCGGGAAGCGGCGCTCTTCGTGGGACAGGTTGGAAAGTGTTTCGCTCATGTACTGAACCTATTTCCGATGACAAGCCGCGGGAAGGGCTAGCGACGGATTCGGCCCGCCTCGAGCGGGACCACGGGGACCACGACGCGCCGGAACGTCGAGTTGGTGACGCCGGCGAACGAGGCATACCACGCGGCGATCGCGGTGATGATGCCGAGCCAGCCGCCGATCTTGATCCAGTCGGTGTTGTGGTTGTCGAGCCAGCCGATTGCCAGCGCCAGGAACGTCAGGGTCAGCAGGACGAAGACCGCGAGAACCGCACCGGTCGTCCGCATCGCCGCGATCGTCATGTAGGCGGTGAAGATCGTCCACATCAGCAGATAGACCCCGACTCCGTGGAACAGGTCGTTCCCAGGGGTATTCGCGGGCAGGTGGTTGAGCAGGTACCAGAACGACATCCAGAAGGAACCGAAGGAACCGAAGGCCAGCGCGCCGAACGTGTTGCCCTTCTTGAACTCCCACATCCCGGCCAGCA
>JAVHWG010000267.1:0-2623 GCA_032159965.1 Mycobacterium sp. | reverse complement strand
GGAGTCGGCCATGATGTGTCCTGTCCAGGTGGATGTCGCTTCATCGCTGGTTGAATGTCAGTTCATCGCTGGAAACGCACGTAGCGTTCCACCACCGAAGCGTCGGCGGCTGAATAGGTGACACTGTCGACCTGGCTTGCCGAATCATCCTGCAATATCAGGTTTCCCCCGTTGTTACCGAGCTGCACACCGCTTCCGTCGAGAGCCACGATGACCGAAGCGCCGCCGGCGACCTCGGCGTCGAGCTTGGTCTCTCGACCGTTGCGGTCGATCAGCCGCCACCCGTGCAGCGATTGCGTCGCGGTGGCGCAGTTTCCCACCACGACTGCTTCGTTGCCTGGGTCGCTGCCGGCGGGATTGATCAGGGCGCGTTCCAGATAAATCGCGGACGTGACGGTCGCCGGCGGGTGCTGGTGCGGTTGCGCCGAGACGATCTGTGATAGCGGTTCGGCGCCGGGCGCGGCGTTTCCCATCGCGTCGGTGTCCTTGCGTTGGCTCTGGAAAGCCAGGAACACGCCCATGACTCGGTCGGGGAACGACAACAACAATGCCCCGTCGTGGAACGTTCCGTTGTCGTGGGCATGGCTGCCGACGTTGCCCTGGTTCATGTGGATGTCGTGCAGCCCGTGCAGCCCGTCGGTGTTGCCGAACTCGGCGTCGATCGGTTTGTGCAAGTTGCTCTCGAATTTCGCGCCGAAGGCATACAACTCGCCGCCCGCCGCTGTGCACTGGTCGAGGTAAAGGGTCAGCAGGTCCTGAAGGTCGTCGGCATTGGCGCTGCCGCTCGGTGGAAGCGCTCGGCCCAGTGTCCAGTCGAACAGCGGAGCTTTCACGAAGTCCAGTGAGGCCGCCGCGTGGGGCGCCGTCGTCGTGAAGCCCGTCGGCGTGGCGGCCAGCGTCTGGAGTATGGGATGGCCGACGAGCGGGTCAACGACCCAGAACACCACTTCGCTGCCGTCGTCGGACTGCACGTTCACCGCGATGCGCCATGGTTGGCCGGCGGTGTCGAGCGCTCTGATCTGGAGGTGTGGGGTCGCGGCGCCGTCTTCGCGTTTCGCGCGGTCGGGACGGGCTCGAAGCACTCCGTACTGCATGGTTACCTCCCCTAGACCGGTTCGGACACGCACTGGCGCCACGTGAAGGGACCGACGACGCCGTCGCTGTCGATGGCTCGGCTTTGTTGGAAGTCCCGCACCGCTTGCTCGGTGAGCGGACCGAAGTCGCCGTCTATGGCGATGGGTGGGGCTTGACGCAGGTTCATCCGGACCTGTACTCCTTTGACGGCTTCGCCGGTGCTGCCCCGCCGGACCGTGATGAAGAGCCGCGACCAGGTGACTGGACCGACGACGCCGTCGGCGGCAATCCCCTGGTTCCCCTGGAAGCGGCGCACGGCTTGCTCGGTGATGGGGCCGAATTCGCCGTCGGCGTCCAGACCGAACCCTCTCGCCCGCAGCAGGTGCTGCAGGATCCTCACAAAGGGGCCGTCGTCACCGCGGTCCAGTTCGACAATCTCGAACTGGGGTGCGACGACGTCGTCGTCGCCGAGCGGGTTGAGGAGGTCGGCACTGCCCTCGAAGGCGAACAGCAACAGATCCACCATCCGGAAGGTGACTTGGTCGGGTCCCAGGGTCGGGCGCCATTGGGGTTCGCGGACGATGGAATGCGTGCTGCCTTCCATCGCCCGGTGAAAGACCTCGGCGACGATGCGCCCGCCGACGCCGGTGAGCCGGCCACCGTTGAACTCGGCTTCCCGCAGAATGTAGGTCCACAACGGGGTATTGCCGACCAGTTCGTCATGGAGGTCTGCGGTCAGGTCGCTGAAGTTGACGCCTCCGTTGCCGGTGACGATCTCGTCGTCGTCGAGGGTGGCGACATCGGCGAGTTTCGCCATTTGTTGACCGCTGGCGAGGTTGACCATCGCGCCGCGGGTGAGGTTGCGGAACGCCAGATTGGCTTGTGGCGGCGGCACTTGCGCGTTGGCCGGCCCGAACGAGCCTGCGGGTAGATCAGCGAGCGGATCGGTGAGCCGGGTGTCGATTTTGCGCGCCAAGTTGAACTTCGCGGGCGGCACGACCAGGTCGGGGCGACCGGCCTCGGCGAAGTTGTACAGGCGGCGGAAGTCAGCAATCCAGGTGGACGGCAGCAGAGCGTTGCCGGTGAGGTGGCCGCTGGTGCCGGAGAAGTCGAACAGCAACGGCAAGGTGCCTTGGCCGTCGTCGAAGACCCGGTTCCAGTTGTACCCGTCGCGGACCATGCTGTGACCCAGCCGGAACGCCGCGACCGAGAACTCGATCGGCATGGTCGGCGCGTCGCCGGGCGCCGGCGATGTCTCGAAGAGAGTGCGGCCGTTGGCGAAGACGTCGTCGACGATTCCGGGGTCGACGATCCTCGGCAGGTAGTCATGTCGCAGCATCCACTGGTAGTGCTTGACGACGCGCTCTCGGGCCAGCTCGAAGATCGCCGGTTCGGGTACCGGGCCCAGTGTGTCGACCACCCGGTTGTGGAAACGGATGAAGGCGAGGTGTGTTTGAGCGACCACCAGGTTCTCGTCATTGCGATGGTCGGGGATCAGCGCTGTGGTTCGCGCCGGGTCTCGCGGCAGATCGAAGCCGGCGAACCCGGG
>JAVHWG010000239.1:0-6410 GCA_032159965.1 Mycobacterium sp. | reverse complement strand
CGCTCGACCTGCTTCTGGCAGCGAATCGCCTACCTGTACTCGCGGTTCGACGCGCTGATCGGTGAAGTCAGAGGATTCGGCCAGGCCGTCGACTCGGACCTGGGCGAGGCCTATCTCGCCCTGCACACGGTGCGCTGCCGGTCCCGGGCCACGCAGCACCGGCTGGCCGAGGGGCACAAGCTGGGCCCGGACACCTCGATCGACAAGGTGTTGCTGGCAGGCGCCGAACAGAAGCTCTACGACACCGTCCACGACCTGTTGCCGGGCGCCATCGAACTCGACGACACCGCGTGGCGGACCGAGTTCCTGTACTCGCGGGCGGCCTCCATCTACGGCGGCACCGCCGAGGTGCAACGCAACATCATCGCTCGCCGGCTGCTGGACCTCGGGAAGGAATGAAGGTGCCCGCTCACGCCCGTGACAGCTGGGACACGGCATCACTGGAATTGCTCGAGGACGGACTGCGCAAGACCATGCTCTCGGCCTCCGGTGCCGAGCTGGACGCGGCGCTCGCCGAATTGGGCTGGGCCGAGATGCTTTCGGACATCCCCGATATCGCGATACCGCTGGTCTTCCGGTTACTGGGCGAAACAGGTTCGCACGCTTCAGTTCTCAACGATGTGCTACTGGAGACCATCGGCGGACTGCCCGGCGGAACCCCGCCTATGCCGTATGCGGGCGGCGGCTGGGTGGTGTGGGAACGCGGCAGGTCGAGCGAAGCGAACCACACGCTCGGGGGCCTGCCGCTGCGGCGGGTGCCCGACGGCGAGCTGATGCGGATGTCCGAAGTCCGTCTGGCGGTCGGCTGGTGGCTGGTCGGCTCGTCGAGGGCGATGCTGACGCTGGCCCGCCGGCATGCGCTGGACCGGATCCAGTTCGGTCAGCCGATTGCGGCATTCCAGGCGGTTCGGCACCGGCTGGCCGAGACACTGGTGGCCATCGAAGGCGCAGAAGCCACGCTGCGCCTGCCCAACCCGGAGAGCCCCGATCTGACCGCGCTGCTGGCCAAGGCGGCGGCGGGCAAGGCCGCACTGACCGCGGCGAGGCATTGCCAACAGGTTCTCGGCGGCATCGGCTTCACCGCCGAACACGATTTACATCGCCACATCAAGCGAGTCCTGGTGCTGGACGGATTGCTGGGCAGCTCACGTGAGCTCACGCGCAAGGCTGGTGCCGGGCTGAGGGCTCGCGGCTCAGCGCCTCGGATCGTCACCCTCTGACTGAGGGTCCTGCGCTATCCAGACGACGAGGATCCGGCGCCGCCGCCGATACGTCAACTGGCGTCGTCGCGGCCAACTCTGTGTCCAACGTGACGTGAACATCACCCGTCCTCAAGGAGGGACTTCCTCCGCGGCCTGTATGAGAATAGTATTCTCGCCATGCGAAAGTTACAATCTCGGACGCGTCGGTCGATTGGGCTTTCAACCCCGCGTTTGCACGACGTTCTCCGGTACAGTGCAACGATGTTCTCATTTCGCTGCACACCGAGCGCGCGATGACCAACCCGAGCGAGGAGCCGGCCTGGAAGCAGCGCGCCGTCGAACGCTCCATCAAGACCGCAAAACTGCGGGCCGCTCAGCGTGTCCAGCGATTCCTCGATGCCGCCCAGGCGATCATCATCGAGAAAGGCAGCACCGACTTCACCGTCCAGGAGGTCGTTGACCGCTCGCGCCAGTCTCTCCGGAGCTTCTACCTGCAGTTCGACGGCAAACACGAGCTCCTGCTGGCGCTCTTCGAGGACGCGCTGAGCAGGTCTGCCGAGCAGATCCGCGCCGCCACCGAAGGCCATACAGATCCGATGGGCCGGCTGAAGGTCGCGGTCAAGCTCTTGTTCGAGACGTCGCGTTCCGACCCCGATGCCAAGCGGCCGCTGTTCACCGATTTCGCGCCTCGCCTGCTGGTTTCACACCCGTCGGAGGTCAAGATCGCCCATGCCCCGTTGCATGCGTTGCTGACCGAACTGATGGAAGACGCCAGCACCGCGGGACTGTTGCGCACCGACGTCAATCCTCGCCGCATTGCGGCGATGACGATGCAAACGGTCATGTTCATCGCCCAGCAGTCCGGCGCCGACGCCGAGGAAGCCGCCGCGCACCCCATCACCTCCGACGAGGTGTGGGACTTCTGCGCCCACGGATTCGCCCGCGACTAGCCGGAGACCCTCCGCCCGTCTGTGAGAACCACGTTCTCCGGTCCAAAGAACACTCCGCAAATACATCACCGGATCCGCGAAACTGGCACGGATCGGCGACGTGTGGGTGCTTCGATGGGGTATCTCGGACGGTGGTCTTTTGGGGGGCAGTGGATGGCATTGAAGCGACTCAACGGCATGGACGCCATGCTTCTCTACAGCGAGACCCCCAACCTGCACACCCACACGCTCAAGGTGGGGATCATCAACGCCGCGGACTTCGACGGCCAATACAGCTTCGACGTCTTCCGCGAGACCGTCGTCCGCCGCCTGCACCTGCTGGATCCCCTCCGCTACAAACTCGTCGACATCCCGTGGCGCCTACACCACCCGATGTGGATGGAGAACGTCGACGTCGACCTGGACTACCACCTTCGCCGCGTGCAGGTGCCCAAACCTGGCGGCCGACGTGAGCTCGATGAGGTCATCGGCGAGATCGCCAGCACTCCCCTTGACCGCAGTCGCCCGCTGTGGGAGTTCCATTTCGCGGAAGGCCTGGCGCAAAATCGCTTTGCCCTGATCGGCAAGGTCCACCACACGCTGGCCGACGGCGTCGCCTCGGCCAATCTTCTCGCCAGGTTGATGGACCTCGCCGGGTCGGACCGGGAGGTCGCGGCCACCACGGCGCGTGTACTGCCGACCAAGAGGCAGTTGTTGTGGGAGGCGCAGATCGATCACTATCACCAGATCGCCGCGCTGCCCCGCCTCATCACCGACGGTGTACGCGGCTTGTCGCGGCTGCGCCGACGCTCCAAAGAGCGCGAAGATCAGCCGGACATGGCGAAGATGTTCAACGCCCCGCCCACGTTCCTCAACCACGTGGTGACGCCTATGCGGACGTTCGCGACAGCCGCACTCGCGCTCGGTGAGATCAAGGCGACTGCCAAGAAGCTCGGTGTCACCTTCAATGACGTCATCCTGGCGATGGCAGCGGGCGCGCTGCGAGAGTTGTTGCTGCGCTACGACGGCCGGGCCGACCGCCCTCTCATCACCTCGGTCCCGATCAGCACGGACAGGTCTCCCGACAGGATCACCGGAAACCTGATCGGCGGCCTCATGGTGTCGCTACCCGTCCACATCGACGATCCGCTCGAACGAGTACGGCTGATCTCGGTGTCGAGCACCATCGCCAAGGAGGACAACGAGTTACTGGGCCCACAGTTGCAGGCGAGGATGATGGACTACCTGCCGCCGCCGCTGGCGCCCGCGCTGTTTCGTCGGCAGGGCCGCCGCACGGCGCACAACAAGCTGATGAACGTGGCCGTCTCCAATGTGCCGGGACCTCGCGAGCGCGGCCATATCGGGGGCGCCCCGGTCAACGAGATCTATTCCGTGGGAATACTTTCCGCCGGAAGCGCCTTCAACATGACCGTCTGGAGCTATGCGGACCAGGTGGACATCGCCGTCCTCTCCGACGACCAGACCTTCGACGACGTGCATGAGGCGACCGACGCGATGGTGCATGCGTTCGCTGAGATCCGCAGAGCGGCAGGCTTTCCCGGTGATCCGACGATCGTCGACTCCGCAATGGCGCCGGCGACGGCCGATAGCTAGTTGTCGGTCAGCCCAGCACAGGCAAGCGGCGTTCCTTGGCCAAGCGGTCCAGCGCCGCCTGCATCACCGAGCGGACGTGCGCGTCGACCTCGTCGACGTCGGGATCGTCACCGAATCGCTCGACCACGTCGATCGGCTCGAGCACCTGGGTGACGATCTTGCTCGGCAACGGCAGGTTGGGGGGTAGGACGACGGACAGGCCGAACGGCAGCCCGAAGCTCAGCGGAAGAATCTCGGTACGCAGCAGTCGCTTGAGACCCAGTCGTCGCGCGATCGAATCACCCCGAGCCAGAAACAGCTGGGTCTCCTGGGCGCCGATCGACACTGCAGGAACGATCGGAACGCCCGCCGCGACCGCGCTTCTGACGTACCCGGTGCGGCCGCCGAAATCGACGATATTGGCACCAAATGTCGGCCGGTAGGAGTCGTAGTCGCCGCCTGGGAACACCAGCACGACGGCACCGGACCGCAACGACTTCGAGGCATTCTCACGGCTGGCCTCGATGACGCCCAGGCGCCGCAACACTGCCCCCGTCGGCCCCTTGAGCACGGCCCAGTGGGCGAGCGTGTACACCGGTCGCGCGTAGCCGAATTTCTTGTAGTACGCCGGCGCAAAGACCAGAACGTCGGGCGTGAACATGCCACCGGAGTGGTTGCCCACCACCAGCGCGCCGCCGTCAGCCGGAAAGGACTCGAAGCCGCGGACCTCGGCCCGATAATAATTCTTGATCAGGGCGCCGACGGAATTGGTCACCTTTTCGGTGAATTCCGGGTCCCACTCGCGCATTTCGGCGTTGCCGGCGCCCTTGCCAGCCCTACCGCCGGCGTCGTTGCCGCTCACTGCGTCCCCCGCTCCTCGCTAGGTGAATATGCTACTCTCCGAAAAAGAGAATGTTATGTCCGGTTCAGGGGGCCCCGATGACCGAGGTGGTGCTCATCACGGGCGGGCTCGGCCTCGTCGGCCTTCAGACCGTCAGACGCTTGACCCAAGACGGCCGCACGGTCATAGCGACGGACCTCGACACCGAGGCCAATCGCAAGAAAGCGCGAGCGCTGCCTGCCGGTGCGGGTATCCGGTTCGCGAACCTGACAAACCCCGCCGAGGTCGAACAACTGGTCTCCGAGGCCGCGCCGACCGCGATCATCCACCTGGCCGCGGTGATCGCTCCGGCGATCTACCGACACCCCGAGCTCGGCCGCAAGGTGAATGTCGACGCCACTGCCGCGTTGGTTCGTGCGGCAGAGGCGCAACCGAGCCCGCCGCGATTCGTCCTGGCCTCCAGTGCCGCGGTGTACGGGTCTCGCAATCCCCACCGGCACGACCCCATCGACGCGCACACTCCGACCCGCCCCACCGAGGTCTATGGCGGCCACAAGCTAGAGGCGGAGACACTGCTGCGCTCGTCGCGCCTGGACTGGGTGATCCTGCGCTTGGCCGGCGTGCTGTCCGCCGACCCGTCGGCACTGCCGCTCGACGGCGATGCGGCGTACATCGAGAGTGCGCTGCCCACCGACCAGCGTTTCCATGGCGTCGACGTGCGTGACGTCGCAACGGCTTTCGCAGCGGCGACGACGGCGGACGTCGTCGGCGAGGTGCTGTTGATCGCGGGTGACGACTCACACAGGCTGCGGCAGCGCGAGGTCGGCGCTGCCCTCGCGGCGGCCGTCGGTCTGCCCGGCGTGCTGCCGGTGGGCAGGCCGGGCAATCCGGACAGCGACGACGACTGGTTCATCATCGACTGGATGGATGCCAGCCGCGCACAAGACGCCCTGAACTTCCAAAACCATTCCTGGCCGGACATTCTCGCCGAGATGCGGCAGTGGGCCGGATGGAAGCGACCCCTCTTCCGCCTACTTGTTCCGGTCGCGAAGTTGTATACCAAACGCCAAGCGGCATACCGCGTTTCGCCGGGAGAATACGCCGATCCGTGGGGTGCGATGCGCGCCAGACTCGGTGATACCAAGCTCGACTCCGCACCTCCAGGCTACGTCGGCGGGGCCTGACCTATCACGCCGTCGGCATCAAGTTGGTCAATCTCTGCCACGGTGAGGCCTACCTCGGTCAACAGTTCGCGGTTGTGCTCCCCGAGCAGCGGCGCGTGCCGGCGATGCAACCGCGGCGGCCCGCCGGTGAACCTGAAGGGCAGGGTGCTGTGCGGCACAGCGCCTTTCAGCGGATGCTCGACGTCTTCGAAGAATCTCCGAAAAGCCAACTGGGGTAGCTCCGTCTGCCGGTGCGGCTGCATCACCTTCGCCACCGGCACGCCCGCGTTCCACAGCCGCGCGACGACCTCGTCACCGGTCAGGCGCCGACACCATGCCGCCAGATGCTCGTCGATCAGGTCGTGGTGCGTGCGCCTGCCGTCGGCCGTGGCGAGGTCCGAGCCGCCCGCCCAGGCCGGGTTGCCGAGCGCCGTGCACAGACCGTTCCATTGCCCGTCGTCGGTGACCGCGATCGCGACCCAGCTGTCGTCGCGCCCGAACTCGTCGACTTCGTTTGTTTGGTAGAGGTTCTGGGGAGCGGCCGTCGGACCGCGGTTGCCCGCTCGTTGCAACAGCGCGCCGTACGCGGTGTATTCGATGACCTGCTCGGCGGACACGTTGATCGCCGCGTCCACCATCGCCGCTTCGACGAGCGAGCCCTCCCCCGTCCGGCGCCGATGCG
>JAVHWG010000233.1:0-11751 GCA_032159965.1 Mycobacterium sp. | reverse complement strand
CTTGTCAGCGCAGGCTAGTCATAAGTTCTTTCCAGCTGCCGGCGCCGGAATCCCGCTGCGACACGACTGTCACGGGCTGCGGCCACGCAATCGCGAGATCCGGGTCGTCAAAGGCGACGCCGACGTCTTCTGTGGGGTCGTGGGGACGGTCGATCCGGTAGCAGACATCGCTGACCGGGGTGAGGGCCTGGAATCCGTGCAGGAAACCCGGCGGTATGTAGAGGTGGCGAAATTCGTTGTCGTCCAGCAGGAACGATTGCTGTTCACCGAAAGTCGGCGAGTCAGCACGGATATCGACGACCACGTCGTGGACGGCGCCGTGCGCGCAGCGCACCAGCTTGGCTTCGCCGCGGCCCCGGCGCCCGTGCATACCGCGGACCACCCCCTGCGCCGACCTGGACTGCGAGTCCTGCATGAACGCGGCAGAAATCCCGGGTGCGCCCATGTAGTCGTCGAATATCCCGGCGTCGAACGTCCTCGTGAACAAGCCGCGGTCGTCGCGAACCGGCTGCGGCACCAGCACCAGAACGCCGTCGATTTCGCTCCGTTCGATGCGCACGGGACAATGCTCGCATGACCGGTTGCCGAGGCTGCGGAAGCCGCCGCCTGCATCGGGTTCTGGACCTCGGCAGGTCGCCTGCCGCGGACCACTTCCCGTGTGCCACCGCGCCTGAAACTTTCGCGGAGGCGTCGCATCCGCTCGCGATGGATCTCTGCGAGGTCTGCGCCCTCGCTCAGCTCGCAGACGATGACACCACGGCTGACGAACCACGCGGAATCGAACCCCAGGCACTTCGTGACCAGGCCGTCGATGCGGTGCAACGGCTGACCGCCGACGGTTGGCTGCGGGGCAACACCGTCCGGGAGTTCGGCAGCCCGCACGGCGGCACGTGGTTGCCGCTCCTGACGCCGCACGGCTACACCGAAGAAGTGATTGCCGACATCGTGCTCGATTCGTTCGGCATCATGCACGATCCCGACCAGTCCGCGGCGTTCCGGCAACGCGCTGCGGCCACCGCGCCGGACGGTGTTTTGCTGCTGCAATTTCACTCCCTACTGTCAATCGTCAATCAGGGGCAGTGGAATGCGCTGCGGCACGGCCACTTCGCGTACTACTCGCTCACCGCGCTCAAGCGACTGATCGAAAACGCCGGGATGAGTGTGGCGACGGCGTGGGAGTTCGACTTGTACGGGGGCACCGTATTGGTCGCCGCCGTACACCAATCCGTCGAACCGGACCGGCGCGTCCAGCAGATATTGGCCCGTGAGGCCGCCTTCGGGATTTGCGACGCCGATGTGGTCGCGCGCCTGCAACAGGCGGCCGACGAACAGACCGATTCCTTACGCCACTGGCTCGAAACCCAAGCGAGCGCCGGCCAAAGGGTGTACGCCTACGGCGCCGCTTCGCGGGCGGTGGCGTTGTTCAGCCGCGCCGGCGTGGACCGGCAACTGCTGGCGGCGGTCGCTGATGCCTCTCCGGCGAAGCAAGGCCGCCGGATGCCGGGGACCGATGTCCCGATAATTTCACCGGAACAGCTCATCACCGCCGATCCGGATCGGGTCCTTCTGACTCTGCCGGATTTGTATGCCGAAGTCCGGCAACGGTATCCGCAGCTGCAGGATCGATGGTTCATCGACACATGGTCAGGCACACCCCAGCCGCACGACACAGCGCACCAGGATCAAGGGAGGCGATCGGCGTGGCACGCCACAACCCTCCGCTAAGCACCGATGGGAGACCAGGGGAACCGTCCGTCCCGTCCGTCGATGCGGACCGCTTCCACTCTCATGCCGACACCGCTCCGGTGCGAATGCCCAAGGCAAGGCCGTGGACGGCCAGCAGAACAGCGGGCTACAGCTTCCCCGGTGATGCCGGACGGCCCCGGATTTCCAACGGGGCGCCACTAGCGGCACGCTCCCCGGCACGCCGTCCCTTCCCGGTGGTCAGCCGGCGTGACAAGCCCAGCGCGAACGTCGAGTTACGCCGGAGTTTCAGTTGGCGAACACTGGCCGCGGCCGGTGGGATGGCCTCGACTCTTCTCCTCTCGGTCGTCGTCGTGCGGAACCTGGACGCGCAGGAAGCCGCGACCTTCTTCGCGATCCTGGCCGCTCTTTCATTCGCGCCGAAAATCGGATGCCTTGGCATGGGCCCGAACATCATCAGGCTCCTGCCGCTGGAGTCGGATCCGGGTGTACGTCGGCAACTAGCAGGCACACACCTGCGAGCGTCATTGCTGCTGTCCGGCGTCAGCGCGCCGCTGATCGCTTTCGTCGGCTGTAATGCGCTGATCGGGCATACCGATTTTCTGCCGATCTTCATTCTGGCGACACTTCTGATCGTCATCGAATCGCTCCGGCTGATGCTGAGCGACATCTACGCCGCGGTCGGACACGTCCGCGCCTCGGTGGCCACGATGCACTACGTCCGCAGCATGCTGGTGCTGCCGTTCGTGACGATCGTGCTGGTGTTCATGGGCCGGACTTCCCTGCTTGCGGTGGTGTCGTCATATCTTGCCGTCGCGCTGGTGCAATTCGTGTTCGCGCTTGTGCATTCGCGTCATCACGTGGCGATATTCCGCGCGTCGTTCCCATGGTCGACCATTCAGCAGGCGATCGGTCAGGGTGCGCAGCTGGCGTCACTCGACCTCTCCGAGTTCATGGTCATGCAAGGCACGATCTGGCTGGCCACCGCGACGCTCAGTCCCGTCGTCGCGACCCAGTACGCCGCGGCCGTCACGCTGGCGATGCAGGTCACCGTGCTGGAGAGTCTGGCCGCGCTCGCCGCGAGCGCGCCGGCCGCGCGGCTGTGGGCGGCAGGCAAGAAGGACCAGGTGGTCCGCATGCTTTCCAACGCGTCCACGCTGAGCACGGTCGTGGTGCTCGTCTTCGTCGCTGCGCTGGCTGTCTTCGGGCCTGACGTTCTGGAACTCGCGTATGGCCCCGCGATGCGGCCCGCGGCGACCCTACTGTTGATCATCGCCATTGGCGGCATCTGCCAGGCGTTCTGTAAGAGCAGCATGATCTATCTGATGGTCAGCGGCCATCTCGCCGCGGCAGCCCGCACCGCAATCATCCTGACCCTGGTCGCGGCACCCGCCGCGGTGGCTGCGGCGCTGCTGAGCGGGCCGATAGCCCTCGCGGTGGTAACCTCCGTGAGTGTCGCAGCTATGTCGTTGTTCCAATGGCTGACCGCCCGGGTGATCTTGGGCCGCGCTCCCAATGCCCACTTCCGTGTACTGCGCGCGGCCAGAGAATTGGCCAGCGACCGCGACGGCGAGGCCACAGATGTGCACCCCGATGACGGCTCCCCCTCGTCCAGCAGAGCCGCATAGACCTAGCGGGCGGGTGTGATCAGATGGTCTCACTGAAAACGGACACCGCTCGACCGTCGACCGCGGGATGGGCTGCACCGCGGGCCTGGTGGCTGTCGCCGATCGCCGTCTCCCTCATCGTCGCGGTCGTATCGATAGTCCCGACCGCGCTGCTGTCAGACACAGAGTTCCGCAGTCTGTGGCGAAGCCCGAAGTCGATCACCACGCAAACACTTCTGCTCTTCGGTTGCGGCGCAGCGGCAATAGCCTTCGGCGCCATGGTCGCGATCGCCGCAATGCCGCAGATCCGCGCCCTCGCGAGACCGTGGCCAACCTTCAGCGACCAGACGATCGTGATGCTGCGCCGGGCCAGCACGATCCTGACGACCGCGACGGTGATCGGTTATGTGGGGTTCGCAGTCCTGATAGTGCGCGCCGGCATCAATCCGTTCAGCTTTGTCTCCGGTTACGGGGAGGGCATCCAAGTCAGAGACATCGTCGGCACCATCCCGGGCGTCACCACGCTGACCCAATTCGGCATCGCAGCTGTTGTCATCTCAACTCTCCTTCTGACGCGGGAGTTTTCGCGCGCAGAGCTTGCCAGGTTGCTCACGGTCATGGGGCTTGCGGTTGTCCGCGCCTACGTGTTGTCCGAACGGCTCGCGATCTTGGAACTCGTGGGTCCTGTCACGGTCATCCTCGCCGCGAGGCTCGCCGTCGGAGCCAGGCGCGGCCTGGTTCAACTGGTGCCGATCGTCGCCGCCTTCTTCGTGGTAGTGACGTTCGCCGTCTTCGAATACTTCCGCTCGTGGACCTACTACCGCACTCACGGCGGGACGTCGTACACCCAGTTCGTCATCACCCGGTTCGCCGGCTACTACTCCACCGCACTGAACAACGGCCATCTCCAGCTCCAACACGGGCAGTGGCCCGGCCGGCTGCCCTACGACACCATCGAGGCCTTCTGGGTGGCGCCCGGGATCGAGAAGTTCGCGCTCTACGAGAAGCTGAGCGGACATGTGCCCCCCCACACGCGCGGTGCGGCCGACCCCTTGTACGACACGATGCTCAGTCACTTCGGCAATCCGGAGTTCAACAACGGCAGCGGCTACGTCAGCCCGTTCCTCGACTACGGGACATTCGGTGGCGTGCTCACCTTCCTGCTCATCGGCCTCGTGGCCGGTGTCCTGTATCGCGGATTCCGTCAGGGGTCGCCATTCGGATTGCTGATGTACCCGGTGGTCTTCACCGGACTACTCGAAATCCCCCGCTACTTCTACTGGTCGCAGGGAAGAGCAACGTACGCCTGGATCGGCCTTGCCGTCGTCGCCGTGGTGGTATCCAGGTCTGAAGCAAGAGAAAAGACATGACAACCAGGCAGACCCGAAAAAGCCGCGGCGGCAGGCTTGTGCTGGCCGTCGGTGCCGCCGTCGTTGCGGTATTCGTGCCATGGGCGCTGTGTACCGTGGCCGCGAGTTCCGCGGGAGCCGACAGCACTGATGCCATGCAGGCCCGGCTGGACGCACTGGAACCGGGCGGATACCTCAAGCTGAGCCCGCAGGTCTACGAACACCACGGTGTGCTCAAGGTCCGGGTTCCGGGCGTGCACATCGACGGCAATGGAGCCACTCTTCAATCGACCAACGACGAGACGTCAGCTGTCGAAATCAGCGCCGACCATGTGCAACTGGACAACATCACGCTCGCCGCGCCCACCGAGGGGCCCCGTTTCCAGGGACTCGATCAGCACAAACTCGTGGTGTCCGGAGCAGGTGACGTCGTGCAGCACGTGACCATCGTCGGTTCTGCCGCCGCCGGCATATTCGTCGACGGCGCACAGGGTTTCACCATCCAGGATGTGGACATCACCGGCACCCGCGCCGACGGCATTCACATGACGATGGGCAGTCGTGGTGGGGTGGTCGAAGGTGTCACCACCGCCGCTACCGGGGACGACGCCATCGCTGTGGTGTCCTACGAGTCGGATCGCCAGCCGTGCAGTGACATCCGGATCAGCGGGGTACATGTCGCCAACACAAGGTTCGGCCGCGGAATCTCCGTAGTCGGCGGCCGCGGCGTGCAGATCCGCGATTTCTCTGTCGCGGATACCAGCGCCGCCGGCCTGTACGTCGCCACCGAGGGCGGTGACTTCCACACCGACAGCGTCGAGAACGTGACAATCGCGGGTGGCAGCGTGGACGGCGCCAACCGCGACGCGGAGATCGTTCAGGGAGCGATCCTGGTGTATGCCGGAAATGCGGGCACGGATCTGCGCGACGTGCAGATATCCGGTCTCACAGTCAGTGCGACGGCGCCATCCGCCCAGAGAAACGTCGGGGTGCTCGTCGGTGGCGGCTCACTCAACGATGTCTCCCTGCGCGACATCGACATTCGAGATTCTGAACTTCCGCCTTTCTACGCGAACGCGCCAGCCGGAAGCTACGCGACGTCGGGATGGACTTTGGACGGGAATCCCATCACTGTCGGCTAATCCGTACGTCCCCCCGAGTAAAAGGATCGCAAGTGCAGGCGGTACACGTCAACGGAAAGTGGTTGGCGCAGAAGCTGACCGGTACCCAACGCTATGCCGGCGAGATCGTCCAGGCGATTGTCGCCGCGGGTTGCTTCGACATGGTCCTCCACGTCCCCGCGGACGCACGAGTTCCGGACTGGGCGGACGCTCCGTGCGTGACAGTTCGCCGCTCACGGTTCACCGGGGTCGTATTCGAACAGGTCTATCTGCCGGTTGCAGCCGCGGGCAAACTGTTGTTGAACTTCGCCGGCCCGGCACCGATGCTCAAGCGCCGACAGCTGGTCACCATGCACGACGCGACGCCTTTCCGCTACCCCCGGACGTACCGTCGCACGTTCGTCGCGTTCTACTTCGCGATGTACGGACTGCTCGGCCGGACCGCCGAGATACTCTCTACCGTCTCCCATTTCAGCGCAAGCGAGCTCTCGCGTGCGTTGCATATCTCCGGGGAGCGCTTTCTGGTGGCCGGCTGTGCTGCCGATGCGCTGCACGCGATTTCGCCGACTCGGCCGGATCTGGACCTGAAGGGCGACGAGTACCTCGTCGTCGGGACCCAGGCACAGCACAAGAACCTCGCCGGCCCTCTGGCGGCTATCGCGGCATCGGGGCGCAACGTCGTGGTGGTCGGGGTCGCTGGTAGCCAACAGGTTTTCAGCTCGATGCCGGCGTTGGAACGCACGGCGGTGATCTGCGGGCGGCTGACCGACGCTGAACTCGCGTGGTTGTACCGCAACTGCCGGGGTCTGATATTTCCCTCCAAGTACGAGGGCTTCGGGCTTCCCCCGCTCGAGGCGCAAACGCTCGGATGTCCAGTCGTGTGCTCCCAGGCGGCGTCGCTACCCGAGGTCTGCGGTGACGGTGCGTTATATTTCGATCCCGACGACACTGAATCGCTGGTGGCGCAACTGGATCGACTCGAGTCCGAAGCGGGCCTGGCCGACGTGATGCGCAATAGAGGGTTGGCCAACTCGCGGCGATATTCGTGGAATGCCTCGGCGCAACAGGTTATTGAGAGGGTGTGTCGAGGCGCTTCGTAGTTTCAGACGACGCGTCTCGCGGACCGGCACCCCTCTTGAGCGCGCCCTCGCCAGTTCCTGCCGCCGGCCTGGATCGCTTACCTTGCAAGGGGTTCTGCCGCTTGATGTTGTGGCCGCGCCGGCTTGCGCCCTTGGTGCAGACCGCGGTGACGGGCAGATTGCGGTCGTGGGCAAGCGATGTGGCCATCCGGACGTCGGCGCTGACGTCGCGCCCGATGGCTGCCACGACCACCACCTGCGCGGCCGCGTCGGCCGCCCCGGGAAGCGCAGCCGCTGTGTCAATGGATCCCCCGTCGATGACGGTTGTCGATCCTGGCGCGGTCGGACCTGACCGGAGTTGCTCGACGCTTTCTGGACTGTCCAGCAGGCTGATGACGCGGACCCCGGAGCGCTCTTCGACGCCGGTGGCGATCAGGCGAGCCACATCCGATGTCCCCGACTCCGATGACGCACCAACGACGAGGATGGTCCCGGAGTCTGCAACCGGGATCTGGTTCGTCAGCGTCCGCGCCAGAGTTTTGTATTCGGCTGTCGCCGGCGCCAGCTGGGCCAGCGGGACAGTCGGACTGAGCACGCGATCCGCGGAACCTTCGAGCGCCGACGGCGATGTGACAACGCCGACCCGCCTACGCCACGCCAACGCGACCGCGAGAAAGACCAACCCTCCCAACAGGCCGCCACCGATTACGCCCAGCTGCCATTTCGGCACACCTTCGGTGGGCGTTTCAGCGGGAGGCGAAATCACCTGAAACGGCGCCAATCGTTGCGTTTGGACCTCGATCCAATACAGCTGCGCCTGGAGTTGGTCCGTCGGGGTCTGGCGATCGATCCTGGCGGACTGGTCGCCGGGCCCCGGCGGCGCGGGGTCGGGTGCCGCCGCCTTGGTGAGGATCGCGTTGATGGCGTCGATGGCAGACTGACCACGCTCGCGGATCAGCTGCTGAGCGTGGCTTTCGTAGACCTTCAACCCGGCGTCGACAATTCGCGTGGCGTCCGCGGAATTCGCGTCGGACGCCGAGAAAGTCACAATGGTCGACTGCGTGTCCTGCGTTGCCGACAATTGTGGCGGATCAGTTTCGTTCAGCTCTTTCGCCACCGCCTGGCCAAAGGCCGGCGAGTTCAAGTACGCAATCTCACCAGAGATGTAACTTTGCTGCGGGTCCGGTGATGGACTGCTGCCAGTCATGGTCTGGGCGATGTCGGTGGGCGGGTAGATCCGTATGAGCGCGCTCGCCTCGCTAGTGCTGGCGGCGTTTAGGACTAAGCCTCCGATTACCGCGCCGACGAAAATACCGGCCACCGTGGGTTTCCACAGGGGCGTCGTCAATCGCGACACCACGGTCGGTAACGTTGTGCGCATCTCGGCTCCCTATCGTCGGTTTCACGTCTTCAGCCAGACCCAGAACCGTGCCAAGAAGGTGCGTCACACCCGATTCCGAGCGGCCGCGCGTAATCACCGCGCACTGTAACACCCGAATCGCCAGTTCACGAGCAAACCCTGTCCGTCGGCACAATCATATCGTGGGACATCGAATGGACTGCCGAGACGCGATGCCACCGCAGTCGCGAGTCTGCGGGCGAGGGAGTTAGCTGGATGGTGCGCAATCCGATAAACTCGCTCCGACCACGTCGAATGCCACGTCAAATGCCACGTCAAATGCTGAGCCAGCGAGCATCCACCGCGCAGAACGGCGTTTCGGCGGATCCACCGAATGGAAGGACTGGCGGCGTCTTGGCCAGCGTTGACGTTGCGATTCCTTCCTATCAATACGCGCCGTTTCTTCGCGATTGCGTGATGAGCGTGCTCTCTCAGCACGGACCACAACTTCGGGTGCTGATCGTCGACAATGCGTCGACCGACGGCAGCGCGGAGATCGCGCAGGAACTCGCTGCCGCTGACAGTCGCGTCACCGCATGGCTCAACGAACGCAATCGCGGCCTCCATGACTCGTGCAATCGCGCGGTGGACTGGGCAGGTGCCGACTATTTCGTGCTGCTCGACGCTGACGATCTGCTCGCTGCAGGCGCATTGGCGGCCGCGACCGCTTACCTGGACGACCATCCAGATGTCGCGATGGCGTACGGCGTCGAGGCCAGGCTCACCGGCGGCCTCCTGGATCCCGGCCGCTGTGATGCCCCCCGGCCCCGGTGGCGCACCGTCGAAGGCTACGAATTCATCCGCAGGACGTGTTGGGATTCGTTTTGCGACATCGGCGCCCCCGCGGTGATCGTCCGGACCTCCGCCCAGAAGAGCGCGGGCCACTTCCGGGAAAGCCTGGTTCGCACGTTCGACTTCGAGATGTATCTGCGGCTTGCCACATTCGGGACGGTAGCCCGCACGAACCGGGTGCTCGGAGTTCGCCGGGTGCACGAGGCGCAGCTGTCGACGCCCTACATCGAGCAGCCACTCCGCGACTTTGTGGAACACGAACTCGCGTTCGCATCGTTCTTCGCGCACGAGGGTGCCGCACTGCCCGGCGCCAGCAAGCTCGAGCAGATGTCGCGCCGTAAGATGGGCGACTATGTCTACTGGTGGGCGCTGTGGCGGTTCCTTCGCGGCAGACCCGACGCAAGGCCGGGGTTCGACTTCGCCGTCCAGCGCCGGCGTGCCCCGAATTGGCTGCCGCCGGTTATGTTTCTGTTCAAGGTGAGATGGCTGCGCAGCGCGTGGAGGGGAGTGCGGCGCGTGCTACACAAGCCGACTCCGTTGCCTTCGTCGTATCGGATGCCCAAGTACCGCTGACGAGTTGACCTGTCAGCACAGCAAACGCAGCGCATTAGCTGAGGCGGAGGCGATGACCGATACGCGTATTGCGATCGTGCACGAACGGTTCACGGAGGTGGCCGGCTCCGAGCAGGTCGTCGAGCAACTCTCGTTGCAATGGCCGCACGCGCCCGTCTACGCCACGCTCGCCCGACCGTCGGGCGTACCTGCCGGCTTATCGGCACCGCCCCGGACCACGTGGCTTGAATCCGGGTACCGGCTCATCGGCGAGAAGTCCTATGCGCCGTTCACACCCCTGTTCCCCAGGGCCTTCCGGCGGATGGCGCTGCGCGAGTACGACGTCGTCGTCGTGAGCCATCATGCGTTCGCCACTCAAGCCGCCTTTGCCACCAACGCACCGGTGATCGCCTACGTACACAGCCCGGCGCGATGGGCGTGGGACCGGTCCCTGCGAACGCAGGAATCCGGTGGCAAGGGAGGCGCGGCCATTCTCGGTGGCCTGTCCAGAATGGCGCGAAACGGCGAACTCGCAGCGGTTCAACGTGTTTCACAAGTCGTCGCGAATTCAACCGCAGTGGCGCAGCGCATCGAGCAGTGGTGGAACCGCGATGCAGTGGTCGTTCACCCACCGGTGAACACCGAGGGCTTCACCCCGGACCCCGCCGTCGAGCGAGAGGATTTCTTCCTCCTGGCGGGCCGACTTGTGCCCTACAAGCGACCCGATCTTGCGATCGCGGCCGCCAAGCGCGCCGGCGTCCGCCTGGTGGTCGCGGGCGCTGGACGTTCGATGAAATGGTGTCAGGAGATCGCCGGAACCAACACCACGTTCCTCGGCCGGGTCTCACACGAGGAGCTGCTCGGCTTGCACCGGCGCGCGCAGGCCCTGCTGATGCCCGGCATCGAGGATTTCGGCATCGTGCCGGTGGAGGCGATGGCCACCGGAACGCCGGTCATCGCACTCGGCTCAGGGGGCGCACTTGATTCCGTGATCCCGGGCCGGACGGGTGTCCTCGTGCCACCGGGTAGCGACGCGGACATCATCGACCGATTCGCCGCCGCCATCGGGACATTCGATTCATCACGGTTCGCCCCAGCGGAGATTCGGCAGTGGGCAGAGAATTTCTCCCAGGCGAATTTCCGTGCACGGATGCAGAAGGTGATGGACGACGTCGTCAGCTGATGCGGCGCGGGTGGGCGAGACGTCTCAGCGCAGGAGCGACGGGTCCGCCGGCCAGTAGCCCGTCGGTCGAGCCGGCATCGATCGCGCGTTCGTAGACGCGAAGCGCCTGCCCGACCATGTCGATGGTCTCGTCGATCTCAGCGGCGGTGTGCGCCGCGGACACGACGAACGACTGGCCCAGAACACCGCGCCGCAGTACCTCCTGCAGAAACAGTGTGCGAAAGGCCTGCGATGGCCGGCCCTGGGCGTCACGAGTCACGAACACCAGGCACGACGGCCGGCCCAGAACCTGAAAGTAGTCGCCGAGGCCCAGTTCCCCCGAGATCTCGTTGATGCCGTCCGCGAGGCGGCGACCCGACGCTTCCATCGTGCCGATCGGGTCGCTGTCGCGATATGCCTGAACGACTGCACGAAATGCCGCTAGCCCCGCAGTCTCTGCGCCATAGGTGGTCGAGAGCAGGAACACCCGGTCCTGGTCGGTGTTCAGGCCGCCCAACTCCATGAGCTCGCGGCGGCCTGCCAGGGCCGATATGGGAAAGCCGTTGCCCAGGGCCTTACCCCAGCAAGACAAATCCGGGGTGACGCCGTACACCGTCTGCGCTCCGTGCACCGACCACCGGAAGCCCGTGATGATCTCGTCGAAGATCAGCACGGCGCCATGCCGATCACACAGCGCCCGAACGCCTTCCAAGAAACCCGGATCCGGTTCCGCCAACGTAGTGGCCGCCTCCATGATCACCGCCGCGATGGAATCAGGATGGTCGGCGAACAACGACCCGAGGGACTTCAGGTCGTTGTAGTCGAAACGAATAGTCTGCTGCACAGCAGACTTGGGGATGCCGTTCGACATCTCTGTGGTGGCCATGAACCAGTCGTCGACGGAGAAGAACGGGTGGTTGCACATAGCGATCGTGTCCCGCCCAGTTGCGGCGCGCGCCAACCGGATCGCGGCGGTGGTGGCGTCG
>JAVHWG010000225.1:0-2646 GCA_032159965.1 Mycobacterium sp. | reverse complement strand
GTTCGTCGCGTCTGCGATGGCGGTGGGTCATCCCGACCGGGTGGACAAGGTGATCCTGATGTCGCCGGCCGGACGGGAGGCGTCGGCATCGAACATGGCGCGCATCCGGGCGGAGCGAACCAAGGCGGTGAACGACCCGACCTGGGAATCGCTGCACGCCGTGTTCGCCCATCTGATCGCCGACGAGAGCAACCGTCTGCCCGATCTGATCGGCCTGCGCCAGGCGGTCTACCGACGTGACGACACCCGCAACACCATCGACCGGCTGTTGATCCTGCAAGACGAGAAGGTGCGGCACCGCAACCTGATCTCCGACGACAAGTGGCGTGGAATCACCGCGCCCGTGATGATCGTCGCCTCCGGCAAGGATCACGGCGTCTATCAGGACACCGCACGCACCATCGCCGACCTGATCCCGAACTCCGAGGTGTTCGAGATGCCCTCGGTGCGGCACTGGCCGCACTTCGAAGACCCCGACTCGTTCAACGCCGCCGCTGTGGAGTTTTTGTCGCGATGAGCAGGCCGGCCGACGACGAGCTCGCAGACATTGCGCGCCGGCTGTACGAGGCCGAGCAGAACCGCACGCCCATCCGGCAGCTGTCGCTCGACTTCCCCGACATGACGATCGAGGACGCCTACGCGGTACAGCGCGCCCTTGTCGCGCTGAAGGTCGCCGACGGCCGGGAAGTCAAGGGCCGCAAAATCGGGCTGACCTCGAAGGTGATGCAGCGTTCGGTCTCGATCGACGAACCCGACTACGGCGCGCTGTTCGACGATATGTTCGTCGAGGACGGGGGCAGTGTCGCGCTCGGTCGGTTCATCCGCCCGCGCGTCGAGGTCGAGCTCGCGTTCGTGCTCGGTGAACAGCTGCGTGGGCCTGGTGTGACGCTCTTCGACGTGTTGCGGGCAACCGAATTCGTCACGCCCGCACTCGAGATACTCGACGCCAGGGTGCAGATGTCGGATCCCGAGACCGGGCATCTACGCACCATCGTCGACACCATCGCCGACAACGCGGCTGACGCAGGTCTGGTCCTCGGCGGGCGAGTGGTGCGGCCGCTGGACGTGGACCTGCGCTGGGTAGCGGCCCTGCTAATGCGCAACGGGGTGATCGAGGAGTCCGGGGTGGCGGCGGCTGTGCTCAACCACCCCGGAAACGGCGTCGCCTGGTTGGCCAATCGGCTGTTCCCACACGGGGTTTCACTGCAGCCTGGCGAGGTGATCCTGTCCGGGTCGTTCACCAAACCGGTGTTCGCCGAGCCAGGGGACACCTTCGTCGCGGATTACGGACCGCTGGGCACGGTGTCGGTCTCATTCGACGGCGAGGCGTCGTGACGAACCGGTGGAGCGAGCGCATCGCGGCGGGTGCGCCTCGGATCGGAATGTGGCTCGCCTCGGGCAGTGGTTACGTCACCGAGATATGCGCGGGATCCGGAATCGACTGGGTCCTGTTGGATCAGGAACACGCCCCCAACGACCTGCGCACCACGCTCGAGCAGCTGCAGGTGCTCGCTGCCTACCCCGACGTCGACGTGCTGGTGCGACCGCCGTTCGCCGAGCCCGTCGTCATCAAACGACTGCTCGACATCGGCGTGCAGAACCTCATCGTGCCCATGATCGACGGCCCGGCTGAGGCCGCAGCGGCGGTGGCCGCAACCCGGTACCCGCCGGCGGGGATCCGCGGTGTCGGAAGCGCGCTCGCCAGGGCCTCACGGTGGAACCGCATTTCCGACTACCTGGGTACCGCGGACGCATCGGTGTCGCTGACCGTTCAGGTGGAGTCGCTGTCCGGACTCGACCACCTGGGTGACATCGCGGACGTCGACGGGGTGGACGCGGTGTTCATCGGACCGGCCGACTTGGCGGCCTCGATGGGCAAGCTGGGTCAGCCGGAGCATCCAGACGTGGTGGGCGCCATCGAGACTGCGCTGGCGACCGTCGCGAAGCACGGCAAGGCGGCAGGGGTTAACGCGTTCAATGAGGTTGTCGCGAGGCGCTATATCGCGGCGGGTGCGAGTTTTGTGTTGGTCGGAGCCGACGTGGCACTGCTTGCCCGCGGGGCCGAGCAATTGGTGGCCCGCTATACACAGCGCAGCTAGGCGACGCCCGCCTATCAGGTGTATGGGCTGTCCCGCCGCATAACACGCAGTGTCTGTCAAGGCGCAAGTGGCGGGGCACCGCTTCCGAGCGGGCTGGTCAGACCCCATTCCGAAAAGCAGGTGTCGTTCTCGCTGTCTTTGATCGGGATTCGCTTGCCGTCGGGCGCGGTGAACTCTCCTTGGCTATGCACGAAGTAGTTGTAGTGCGTACGGGTGCCTTCCGAGAGTTGGAAGGAGTAGATGGACCTGCTGTAGGCCGTCAGCGCCAGTTCCACCCGCCCCTCAGGAGAATCCAGTTTGACCCGGAACTTGACCGGCGGTCGGATATGGGTTTGCGGGTCGAACCAATACTCTTCTTCTTCGACGGTGACCTGGTTCCAGTCGTAGAAGATTTCCTTGCCGTCGGTGAAGAGCACTCGACTGTAGACCACGCCGGAATCGGGGCGAGCGTAGAGGAAGATCTGAAGCTCATCGCTTCGGTATAGGTGGTAGAAATACTGGACCGGAAAGGAGCGCGCTTCCACGGTCCAGTTTTCGCCGAATACGA
>JAVHWG010000205.1:0-6177 GCA_032159965.1 Mycobacterium sp. | reverse complement strand
CATCGCGGTGCTCACTGCGGTCATGGAAGACGTCTGGCCCCAATATCAAAGCGTTGCTGGCCAGCCCATCTCGGAGCGGCTCGTGTGGGTCATACGTCAACTGACAGACATGAGTCGACTGGTGACTACCGTCCACGCCCGCGTCGAGCACTCACCTGCAATTGCCGAGTGGCATAACAATTTTCACCTGATCACCGCCAGCATGGTCCGATTCGAACTCGAAAACGCCGGAGTCTCCGCCGCGACGGTGGAAGCCGAAGTGATGATCGGCATCTTCACCATCGAAGGACTTCTTATGCACGACCAGAATGAAATTGACCAACGCACCATCTGCGACGTCCTGGCTTCACGCTGGACCATGACCCAGCCGCATCCGTCCTGAACTCAGCACAGTCATCCACCTCAATGCACAGTCCCAGCCATAGTCAGAAGGACGGCTGCCGATTCGCGGCCGGTGCTACCGTCGTTCAGTGGCAGGTGATTTCGAGCTCATCGACGACGAGTTGCGTGTTGTCGTCCGCTACGTCACGGTGTTCGCGAAGGAAGTCCTTCCCGTGTTCGAGGAGGCCATGCCCTGCGATGCTCGGCCGCGTGCGGCGCTTGACGCGGCTTCGAAGTTCGTCGAGGGCGCACGGAGGACCAAGCTTCAACGCGTGACCTCCCTGGACGCCCACCGCGCCGCGAGGGACGCTCCCACTGAGGCCTCGCGCCTGGCTGCACAAGCCGCCGGCGACGCCGCCGCAGCTGCCTACCTGCATCCGATTGCGAAGGATCACCAGGTGGGCCACATCCTTCGTGCCGGGGCGAATGTTGCCCGAATCGCCGAAATAGAGGCGGGGGACGATCCCAGAATCGGGGACATGACGATCGCGCGGGCCTGCCGAAGGGCAACACCCGCCTTGATCGAAATCCTGCGTCGCTATCCCCCAGCGCGAGAGGGCCGGAGTCGGACTGCACAGCTCATGTCCGCCCTCGACGCTTCGTTGCGGTCGACCTAGCCATGAAATCTGGTCGAGTTCCGGTTCACCGTAAGTAATTAACACCAGACCGCAACAGAGTCGCCGCTTCCTCGACGACACGCTCCACGATCGTGGCCGCCGGCTCGATCGAGCGAATGAGTCCGGCGACCTCGCCGAAGAAGACGGCGGCGTTGTCGGGATCGCCGTCGGCGAACGCGGCACGGTACCGCGGTCCTTCCGCTACCGCGTTCGCTGCCAGCTCTACTTCGTGGTTGTGCCAACGCTCGGTAAATGTGTTGCGCCGCACCCGGGCTGTGAATTCGGGCGGCCAGCCGAGTTCGCGAACCACGTCGGGGGTGGTAGTTCGGATCGTGCCATCTCCGTTCGACTCGAGAATTGCTCGGTGGTGCCGTGGATGAACCAGCGCCTCGTCGGAGGCCCACAGTCGTGTACCCATCAACACTCCGTCGGCGCCCAGCATCAGCGCAGCGGCAACGGCGCGCCCGTCTGCAATTCCGCCGGCCGCCAACAGCAGGGTCTCCGGAGAGCTTTCGGCAAGGTAATCCGCAACCTCCGGGACGAAGCTGACGGTGCCACGCATTGCGCCGTGGCCGCCCGCCTCGGTGCCCTGCGCGACGACGACGTCGGCGCCTGCACGGAGAGCCTCGTCGACGTGGCTGAGGGTTTGGCATTGGCAAATGAGGGTGGCGCCAGCTTGTTTGACTTGGTCGGCGAATACGGCGGGAGCGCCGAACGACAACATCACCGCAGCGGGACGGAACTCGAGTGCTTCGGTCACGACGCTCGGCGAGCGCTGCGCTGACCATGTGATGAAGCCGACGCCAACTCGCTCGGAGCCGGCCTCCGCGAATTGCGTACGAATCCAGTCTGAATCGCCGTACCCGCCTCCGATGAGTCCGAGAGCGCCTGCGCGCGATACGGCCGCGGCCAGTGCACCGCCGGCAGCCATGGCCATCGGGGCCGAAACGATGGGGTGCTTAATCCCCAGCCGCTCGGTCAGGCGAGTAGCGATCATGCGCTTATTATCGACTGGTGTTCACGCGGTGACTGCTTTGGCGCACGCTCCTAGAAGCCGGCATGGGTCCCGAATGTTTCCTCACCGCCCAGGTTTGCCTCAGTCCACCGAGCTGACGCTCGGGTTGCACATCGGCAGATCCGCGGCAAGTGAGTGCGAGACATAGTCGTTGGGTGGGGTGACCACGATGCTGCCCCAGCGCCGGCATGAGTCCCCCGTCGCGATGTCGATGGCGTACGCCTGGACATCGGCCGTCGCAGCCTCGCCCGGGTGGAGGGTCAGCAGATGTGCCGCTGCGGCCGGCCGCCGCGGGACGTTGATCACTAGGTCTCCCGCCGGAGTCACCAGGTCTGCGCCGGGATACCCGAAAAGCGTGCACGGTTGAGGCGACATGTTCCGAAAGGAAACTACAACGCGACGTAGCGTGCCGGCCGATTCGAGCGGTCCGCTGGTGACCTGGAGATCACCGTCAGCGCACCGCGCGACCACCGGCGGGATAGAGGGATTCGGGCTGGACGTCGGGGGAGTCGACGACACTCTGTTCGGCGCAAAGCGCGGCGAGGCGCTGGTCTGTGCCGACGGAGCTGCGCCGACCGAAGCGATGTCGTGAGTCGAGCATCCTACGAGCAGACCGACGGCGAGCGCGGTCGGCAATACGGCGGACAGCGTTTTACTCGTCTTCATGGCCGCAGATGTTGCTACGGTCGCCTTGGCGAATTCTTGGGATGCTTCCCAAAGGAATACGGGCGAGATCAGGACCACGGTTCGCCAAGTCATGCAAGATGCGTGGGTGACCCCTACCGGCACAGCGTATGGCTGGTTCCGCGGCCGATGATCAACAGAATCCAGTCGCTGCTCGAAATCGACTACCCGGTGGTGCAGGCACCGATGACGTACATCGCTCGCGCCGAGTTGGCCGCAGCTGTGTCCGAAGCCGGCGGCCTGGGGATGATCGAAACCCTGACGCCCGAAGGGCGTTCGGATCTGAAGCGTGTTCGCGAGTTCACTGACAAACCCGTCGCGGCAAACTTGATGATCCGCGGCTGGAAAAGTGATCCGTCGATCGTCGACATCCTGCTCGACGCCGGGATCCAGCACGTGTTCTGCTCGGCCGGAGACCCCGGTCTGTTCACCCAACGACTGCACGACGCCGGGATGACCGTGGTCCACGTCGTCGGGTCTTTGAAGGCGGCCCGGAAAGCCGAAGACGCCGGTGTGGACGCGCTGGTGGTCGAAGGCGTCGAGGGCGGCGGCTTCAAGCACGCGATGGGCACGTCCACTCTTGTTCTTCTGCCGCTCATTGCCGAGCGGATCGACCTTCCGATCATCGCCGCCGGCGGCATCTGCGACGGACGGTCGGCGGCAGCGGCCGTCGTCCTCGGAGCCGAGGGAGTTCAGATGGGCACACGGATGCTCGCGAGCGAAGAAGCGATGGTGCACCGGCACTTCAAAGACGCGATCGTCGACGCAGGCGACCAGGGCACGGTGATGATTTCGATGCCGGGCAATCCGACTATGCGGGTGTTACGCGTCGGCCTCGCTGCCCGCATCGAGGCCGGCGAGGCTGAGTCGACGCCCCTTGGGCGCGTCACCGATCTCTACTTCCGCGGCGATTTCGAGGCCGGTGTCGCGAACACAGGCCAGGTGTCGGCGCGCGTCAACGAGGTGTTACCGGTAGCCGAGATCGTGCGCAATACCTGGTCAGGGATGATCCACGCAATCGACGCGGCCCGAACGCGGTGCGAGTGAGGATGGTGGTGCGTTGATCGTTCCCCGGCTTGCCTACCTGCTAGGAGTAGCGGTGTTGGTCGTCAGCTGCTCCTCCGCCGCGCCCCCGAAGAACTCTGCGCTGAAGACGATCGACCCGAAGACGTTTCAGGCCGCCGTCGCTGCCGTTGCTGACAAGCTGATGGTGCCTGGCGCGGTGGTCGTGCTGCGCACACCGCAGGGAAACTTCACAGCAGCAGTCGGCACCACTGAACTCGGCGCGCAGACACCTCCGAGCGCCGACACCCATTTCCGTGTCGCCTCGAACACCAAGACCATGACCGCTGCGCTCATCGTGTTGCTTGCGCAGGACGGAAAGTTGAAGCTCGGCGATCCGGTCTCGGCGTACCTTCCTGACGTGCCGAACAGCGGGAACCTCACCATCGCAGAGCTTTTGAAGATGCGTAGCGGTCTCTACGGCTACACCGCCGATCCCGCTCTCTCGGCAACGCTGGACGCCGACCCCGCGAAAGTGTGGACACCGCAGGAGGTGTTGGAGATCGCATTCGCGCATCCGCCGAATTTCGCCCCCGACGCCGCGTACGAGTACAGCAACACCAACTACGTCCTGCTCGGACTCGTCGCCGAGAAGGTCGGTGGGCGCCCGCTTGCACAGCAATTCCAGGATCGACTGTTTGGCCCTATCGGCCTCCAGCAAACGTCCCTGCCTGCCGCCGCCGACGCCTCCATCCCCGGACCCTATTCACACGGATACATGTACGGCGGAAGTTTCTACGCCCTCGCTGACGATCCCTATCCGGCTGACATGCAGGCCGCGATGCGGGCAGGCACGTTGAAGCCGATCGACTACACGGACCAGAACTCCTCGTACGCGACCGCCGCCGGTGGCGTGATCTCCACGGCAGACGACCTGGCCACGTGGATGACAGCACTCGTCACCGGCAAGGTGTTGAGTGCCGACTTCCACCAGCAGTGGCTGGCGAGCCTGCAGGCGGAGGACCCGCAGGCACCCGACGGGCAGAAGTACGGATACGGAATCTCGTACCAGCGCTTCGGTCCGCACGCCGCCATGTATTACCACGGTGGCGAACTTCCTGGCTTCAATTCGTTCATGGGTTACGACCCGGACAACTCTGTTGCGCTTGTGATTTGGACGAACCTGACCCTATCGCCAGAGGGTGTAACGACAGCCAATGCCATGTTGCCCGCAATGCTCGACGAGATTTATACGGGCATGTCATTGGTGCCTTCGACTACTCCGACCACGAAGTGAGGGGGCGTCCGTCGGTGCGGGCAGGGACCACTCACGCCACGTGCATGAAGGCGTGCACTACGAAAACGGTGAGCGCGATGAACCCGATGAACGCCAGCAACGCGAGGTAGCCGATGACGAGGGACCACAGAGCCAGTCCCCGTCCGGAGCCTCCGGAGCGCTTCGTCTGGGTGCGCGCGACGTGGCCAAGGACGATGCCCACCACCGCGCAGACGGGCACCAGCCAGAACGCTGCGGAGGTGACGATCTTCAACTGGTCCTGATCCGCGGCGCCATGGGTGACGGCTATTGCAATCAACACCACCGCGAGCGCCACTCCGGCCGCCAGCGCCGCGACGAACGCCGCGATCGCTGTCTTGTTCGTCCCAGCGGGGGTCTGCGTGACTTCACCCATACTGATCTGGTACCCGCACAGGCGCGGCGTTAAAGACATTCCCCCGCCGCGCTGTTGTGGCCTGACGCGCTAGACGGCGGTGAGCCGCCGTTCTGGTTCGGTGTCTGCCGGGTCGATCCGGTCGTTCATCGACGACAACGTCATATCCACCTTGTCTGCGGCGCGGTCGCATACTCCACGCAGGCGCTGACTGGCCGTACCCACGTCATCGGACGCGACGCGCAGAACTGCGGTGACGTTGGCGCGTACCCGATCGACGGCCAACCCCAGACGGTGGCGGACCCGGTCGTCCACCTCGACGGTCACATAGCGGAACCGAATCTTCATGCCTTCACCGTAGTGAATTCGACCGTCGACGCCTACCTGACGCTACGGTCCATGCTGGAGGGGGCCACCACCATGATCTTCATCGTCGTGAAGTTCGAGACCAAGCCGGACTGGACCGACCGCTGGCCCGGGCTTGTCGCACCGTTCACCGAGGCAACGCGGGCCGAGGAGGGCAACCTCTGGTTCGAATGGTCCCGAAGCCTCCAGAACCCGGCCGAATACATTCTCGTCGAGGCTTTCCGGGACGGCGACGCCGGCGCCCTGCACGTCAACAGCGAGCATTTCAAGGCCGCGCAGCGCGATCTTCCCCAAGCGCTGGCTGCCACCCCGAAGGTGATCAGCGAGTCGATCGATGCGACCGGGTGGTCGGAACTCAGCGAATTTCCGGTTGACTAGGCGATCACCGCGATCTCGTCGCCGAGTCGGTGCCCTCTGGTCAACGGCAGGTCGTCACCGCTCC
>JAVHWG010000158.1:0-21860 GCA_032159965.1 Mycobacterium sp. | reverse complement strand
TCGTCAACATCGCGTAGTCCGCCGTTCAAATGAATGAACACTGTTGGCGCAGGGTCGATGTCCTCGTTGTACCGCATCCCCACACCGATGGTCATCAGCTTCTCACCGCAGGGATTTTTGTCCGAGGGGCGAGACAACGAATTCCCGGTGGCCGGAACGTACGTGGATGGTCCGATGTGCTCAAGCCGCTGGCCCCTGCTTCCGGTGCGGTCGTTCTCGCACCAGTCGAAACGACACCCGTGCTTGTTCTGGCTCGATTCGCTGGAGGCCCCGTCAGGCAACGGAACATCGGGAGTGGTTGTGGTGGTCATTTGCTGGGTCTCCTGTCGGTCGTGGCGCTAATGAACCGGACCACCGGCAAGGAGACTTTTCGAATGGCATACAGATGGCATGCGTTCGCTGGTGAAGCACTGAAAGCGCTGTGACCTGCGATAACAATGGTGCCCCCGGCAGGATTCGAACCTGCGGCCTTCTGCTCCGGAGGCAGACGCTCTATCCCCTGAGCTACGGGGGCGCACACGAGAATGCTGCGCCGATTGGGCCCGCCCAGACTAACGCATCGCCGTGCACAGCCGCCTCCGTCGTCGAGATCGACGTTATGCAGAGAAAGTGCGAGAAGACTTCTGCATAACGTGAATCTCGGCAAAGGCAGGACGGGCAACCAGGCTGCCCGGAATGAATTCGGCTGGATACGGCCAAAACCATAGGATGGACGCTCGTGACCCCCGCCGACCTGGCTGAGCTGCTTCGGACCACCGCTGCCGCGGTGCTCGCCGAGCACGGCCTCGACACCGCCGCGCTCCCGGCGGTGGTCACGGTCGAGCGCCCGAGAAATCCCGAGCACGGCGACTACGCCACGAACCTCGCGCTGCAGCTGGCCAAGAAGGTCGGTGTCAACCCGCGCGAGTTCGCCGGCTGGCTGGCGGATGCACTGAAGACTGCGGACGGCATCGCCGCGGCCGACGTCGCCGGACCCGGCTTCGTGAATCTGCGGATCGCCGCGTCCGCGCAGGGCGTCATCATCAACAACGTCATCGACGCCGGACCCGACTACGGCCATTCCGACGTGTTGGGTGGCACCAACGTCAACCTCGAATTCGTCTCCGCCAACCCGACAGGGCCGATCCACATCGGCGGCACGCGCTGGGCGGCCGTCGGCGACGCGCTGGGCCGGCTCCTACAAACTCAGGGCGCTGCCGTCACACGCGAGTACTACTTCAACGATCACGGCGCGCAGATCGACCGGTTCGCCCGCTCACTGGTCGCGGCGGCAAAGGGCGAGCCCGCTCCCGCGGACGGCTACGCCGGCGACTACATCACCGATATCGCGGCCCAAATTCTGGAGAAGGTACCCGACGCCCTCGGCCAACCCGAAGCCGAGCGGCAGGAGACCTTTCGCTCCATCGGCGTCGACCTGATGTTCTCCCACATCAAGCAATCCCTGTACGACTTCGGAACCCGCTTCGACGTCTACACGCACGAAGACTCGATGCACACCAGTGGCCGTGTCGACGAGGCGATCGCCAGGTTGCGCACCACAGGCAATATCTACGAGAAAGACGGCGCAGTATGGCTGCGCACCACCGAATTCGGTGATGACAAGGACCGTGTCGTGATCAAGAGCGACGGTCAGCCGGCCTATATCGCCGCCGACATCGCGTACTACCTGGACAAGCGCCAGCGCGGATTCGACTTGTGCATCTACATGCTCGGCGCCGACCACCACGGGTACATCGCCAGGCTCAAGGCGGTGGCGGCCGCACTGGACGAAGATCCCGCCACCGTCGAGGTGCTGATCGGCCAGATGGTCAACCTCGTCCGTGACGGGCAGCCTTTGCGGATGAGCAAGCGTGCCGGCACCGTGATCACCCTCGACGACCTTGTCGACGCCATCGGGGTGGACGCCGCACGCTACTCGCTGATCCGATCCTCGGTGGACACCCCGATCGACATCGATCTCGCCCTGTGGTCCTCCGCGTCCACCGAGAACCCGGTCTACTACGTGCAATACGCACACGCGCGGCTCTCGGCGATCGCCCGCAACGCCGCCGAACTCGGGCTCATCCCGGACACCGCGCACCTGGATTTGCTCACTCACGACCGTGAGGGCGCGCTCATCCGCAATATCGGCGAGTTCCCGCGTGTGCTCAAAACCGCGGCATCACAACGAGAACCGCACCGCATTACCCGGTACCTGGAGAATCTCGCGGGTGACTACCACCGGTTCTACGACACGTGCCGGGTACTGCCGCAGGGCGACGAAGGACCCAACGAGTTGCACACCGCGCGGCTCGCGCTCTGCCAGGCGACGCGTCAGGTCATCGCCAACGGGCTTGGCATTCTTGGCGTCACCGCTCCGGAGCGGATGTGAACGCCCATCCCGCCGGCCCGCGCCACGCCGGGGAAGTCCACTCGGCGGCCGCGCCTCCCAAGCCGCAGAGTCCTCAACAACTCCACGAACTCGCGCGGAATGTCTGGCCGCAGAACGCCGTCCGCGGCGAAGACGGCGAGGTCCGGGTGGCTGGAGTGCGGGTGTCCGAGCTGGCGGCCCAGTTCGGCACTCCGCTGTTCGTCATCGACGAGGACGACTTCCGCAGCCGGTGCCGGATGATCGGGGCAGCGTTCGGCGGTGGAGCGAACGTCCGTTATGCGGCAAAGGCCTTTCTGTGCACCGAGGTGGCACGGTGGGTAGCCGAAGAGGGACTGTCGCTGGACGTCTGCTCTGGCGGCGAGCTCGGCGTCGCGCTGCACGCCGGCTTCCCGGCAGAGCGAATAGCGTTGCACGGCAACAACAAATCCGTCGACGAGCTGACGGCGGCCGTGCGCGCCGGGGTCGGCTACGTCGTTGTGGACTCGATGACCGAGATCGACCGCCTCGATGCGATCGCCGGTGAGCACGGCACTGTTCAGGACGTCCTTGTGCGCGTCACCGTCGGCGTTGAGGCCCACACGCACGAGTTCATCTCGACCGCGCACGAGGACCAGAAGTTCGGGCTGTCGCTCGCGGGCGGTCAGGCGATGGCAGCACTTCGCCGCGTGTTCGCCGCCGACCACCTGCGATTGGTCGGTCTGCACAGCCACATCGGTTCACAGATCTTCGACGTCGCAGGCTTCGAACTCGCCGGGCACCGAGTCATCGGTTTGTGGCGCGACGCCGTCGCCGAATTCGGTGTGGCCACGACCGCACAGATAGCGACGATCGACCTCGGCGGGGGCCTGGGAATCTCATATCTGCCGGACGACGATCCGCCCCCTGTGGAGGATCTCGCGGCAGCGCTGAACGCGATCGTGCGCACCGAATCCGAGCGTGCCGGGCTGCCGACGCCACGGCTGGTCGTGGAGCCTGGCCGCGCGATCGCCGGCCCGGGGACGATCACGCTCTATGAGGTCGGCACCGTCAAGGATGTGGCCGTCGCGTCCAACTTGAACCGCCGCTACGTAAGTGTCGACGGAGGGATGAGCGACAACATCCGCACCGCCCTGTACGGCGCCGAATACGACGTGCGGAGGGTCTCTCGTGCCGGCGACGCATCGCCCGTGCTAGCCCGGATCGTCGGAAAGCATTGCGAAAGCGGCGATATCGTCGTTCGGGACACCTGGGTAAGCGACGACATCATGCCTGGTGACCTCCTGGCGGTCGCGGCTACCGGCGCCTACTGCTACTCCATGTCAAGCCGCTACAACCTGATCGGCCGCCCCGCCGTCGTGGCCGTGCGCGACGGGCAGGCACGCCTGGTGCTGCGTCGAGAGACGGTCGAGGATCTGCTGAGTTTGGAGGTGACGCATGAACAACGCTGAGAAGCCGATCGGCGTGGCGGTCTTGGGGCTGGGCAATGTCGGTAGCGAGGTCGTCCGAATCATCGAGGGCAGCGCGATCGACCTCGCGGCCCGCATCGGTGCACCACTGGAGCTGCGCGGGATCGGAGTTCGCCGGGTGGCGGGGGACCGCGGTGTGCCGATCGAGATGCTGACCGACGACGTCGACGCACTTGTGTCCCGCGACGACGTCGACATCGTCGTCGAGCTGATGGGTCCCGTCGAGCCCGCGCACAAAGCGATCCTGAGCGCACTCGAACGCGGAAAGTCCGTCGTGACCGCGAATAAGGCGCTGCTGGCGCAATCGACCGGTGAGTTGTCCCAGGCCGCCGAACGTGCCCACGTGGACCTGTATTTCGAGGCCGCGGTCGCAGGTGCGATACCCGTAATCCGGCCGCTGACGCAGTCGCTGGCCGGCGACAGCGTGTTGCGTGTGGCAGGAATCGTCAACGGCACCACCAACTACATCCTCTCCGAAATGGACACCACCGGAGCGGAATACGCGGACGCGCTGGCTGACGCGAGTGCGCTGGGATACGCCGAGGCGGATCCGACGGCCGACGTCGAGGGGTATGACGCCGCGGCCAAGGCGGCGATCCTGGCATCCATCGCGTTTCACACGCGGGTCACAGCCGACGACGTCTATCGCGAGGGCATCACGAAAGTCACCCCCGCAGATTTCGCGTCCGCGCGGGCACTGGGCCGCACGATCAAGCTCTTGTCGATCTGCGAGCGCGTCACTACCGACGATGGGCAGGAACGGGTTTCGGCGCGGGTGTATCCCGCATTGGTGCCTTTGACGCATCCGCTGGCCACCGTCAACGGTGCGTTCAACGCGGTCGTGGTGGAAGCCGCGGCAGCCGGCCGGCTGATGTTCTATGGTCAGGGCGCCGGTGGTGCGCCCACCGCGTCTGCCGTGATGGGTGACGTGGTGATGGCGGCCCGTAACCGTGTTCAGGGCGGTCGTGGTCCGCGGGAGTCGAAATACGCCCAGTTGCCGATCGCGCCGATGGGCGTCATTCGGACTCGGTACTACGTGAGCATGAATGTTGCTGACCGCCCCGGTGTACTCGCCACCGTCGCAACGGAATTCGCCGAGCACGAGGTCAGCATCGCTGAGGTGCGCCAGGAGGGCGTCGTCGACGAGGGCGGCCAATTGGTCGGTGCCCGCATCGTCGTCGTCACCCATCAGGCCACCGACGCCGCCCTGTCCGAGACTGTGGCCGCCCTCGCGGACCTGGACGTCGTGCAGAACGTTGCGAGCGTGCTGAGACTGGAAGGGAACAGCGAGTGACCGCGGCCAAGCACAACACCGTTCACCACCCCTGGCCGGGACTGATCGCCGCATACCGTGATCGCCTGCCCGTCGGTGACGACTGGACGCCGGTGACACTTCTCGAAGGCGGCACACCGCTGGTACATGCGACCAGGCTCTCCGAATTAACCGGCTGCACTGTGCATCTGAAGGTCGAGGGTCTCAATCCCACAGGTTCGTTCAAAGACCGCGGCATGACGATGGCCGTCACCGACGCCATTGCCAAGGGTCAGCGGGCCGTCCTCTGCGCGTCGACGGGGAACACCTCGGCATCGGCCGCCGCCTACGCCGCGCGAGGCGGGATCACCTGTGCCGTACTGATTCCCCAAGGCAAGATCGCCATGGGCAAGCTGGCCCAGGCCGTCATGCACGGAGCCAAGATCATCCAGGTCGACGGGAACTTCGACGATTGCCTCGAACTGGCGCGCAAGACCACGGCCGACTTCCCCACGGTCGCGCTGGTGAATTCGGTCAATCCGGTCCGGATCGAGGGTCAGAAGACGGCCGCGTTCGAGATCATGGACGTTCTGGGCACCGCGCCCGACGTGCACTCGCTGCCGGTGGGCAACGCCGGCAACATCACGGCGTACTGGCGCGGCTACACCGAATATCACCGTGACGGCCTGTCCGATCGGCTGCCGCGGATGCTCGGCACGCAGGCCGCAGGTGCGGCGCCGCTGGTGCTCGGCGAGCCCGTCAAGAATCCGGAGACCATCGCCACCGCGATCCGGATCGGCTCGCCCGCTTCGTGGGGTTCGGCCGTGGAGGCGCAGCAGCAGTCGCAAGGCCGGTTCGTCGCAGCCACCGACGACGAGATCCTGGCCGCCTACCACCTGGTGGCGCAGAACGAGGGGGTCTTCGTGGAGCCGGCGTCGGCGGCCAGCATCGCCGGGCTGCTGAAATCCATCGAGGACGGTTGGGTCGCGCGCGGTTCGACAGTGGTGTGCACCGTGACCGGTAACGGACTCAAGGACCCCGACACCGCGCTCAAAGGCATGCCGGTGGTGTCCGCGATCGCGGTCGACCCGGTGGCCGTCGCCGCGAACCTCGGCCTGGTATGAGCCCGCGTGCGATGAAGGCGCTCCCCGTCGGCCTCGCCGCCAGCGCTGTCGTGTCGGCCTCTGCGGCGAATCTGGGACCCGGATTCGACAGTGTCGGGCTCGCCCTGGGTCTCGACGACGAAATCGTCGTCGCCACAATCGAGTCGGGGCTGCGCGTGGAAGTGGAAGGTGAGGGCGCCGGGCAGGTACCGCTGGGCCCCGAACACCTGGTTGTGCGCGCCATCGAACGCGGTCTGTCCGCGGCGGGGGCGATGGCTCCCGGGCTGGCGGTGCGGTGCCGCAACGACATTCCACACTCCCGCGGTCTGGGCTCCTCGGCAGCAGCGGTGGTCGGGGGGCTTGGTGCGGCCAACGGTCTTCTCGCGCAGGCGGGTTGCACACCCCTGACCACCGAGGAGCTGGTTCAGGTCTCCTCCGAGTTCGAGGGTCATCCGGACAACGCGTCGGCAGCTGTCCTCGGCGGCGCCGTGGTGTCGTGGACTGTGGGCGTCGGCGACCACAGCGTGTACTCGGCCGTACCCCTGCAGATGCATCCCGACATCCGGATCGTCTCGGCCATCCCGGAGGAGCGGTCGCTGACGGCCGCCACGCGCGTGCTGCTGCCAGCGCACGTCCGCCACGAAGACGCCCGGTTCAACCTGAGCCGCGCCGCTCTGCTGGTCGTCGCGCTGACTCAACGGCCCGATCTCTTGCTCGATGCCACCGACGACGTGCTGCACCAGCCCCAGCGGGCGCAGGCGATGCCGACATCGGCGGAATACCTGCGCATCCTGCGGCGTTACGATATTGCGGCGGCACTTTCTGGTGCCGGACCAGCGGTTATCGCGTTGACCACCCGGGCAGACCTGCCCGCAGAAATCCTGGAGTTCGGAGCCGCCCATGGCTTCACCGTTCGTGACATGTCCGTCGGACAGGGAGTTCGTTGGACCGCTGACGTGGCGCACTCCATCAAGCCGCACCCCATCAAGCAATGAAACGCCCCATTCGGGTCATTTCTTGCTTCCCGTCCGGAAGCGGGATATCCTCGGTGCCGTCCAGCAATCGCAGCGTCTACCTGCGCCAACAGTAGGACGATCACCAATTCTTTCGGGGAATGACAGTTCGACTTCGAGCTGCGAACCATTGCAATCACCGTCGCACCGCCGACGGTGGGACATAAGCAGTCAGCGGATTCGCTGACTGCTGACTGAACCCCTCGTATGACGAAACCTGCGGGGGAGAGAAAGGAAATCCGTGACCGAAACGGACATCGTCGCGGCTGGTAGTGGCGCCCAAGAACCGGATCTGCCCACCACCGTGACACCTGAACCATCTGGCGACTCAACGCCCGCCGCCGTGGACACGCAGCCGCGTCGGCAGGCCGACGGTTCGCTGGCGACCATGGTGCTGCCGGAACTGCGCGCGCTGGCCAACGAGGTCGGCGTCAAAGGCACATCCGGCATGCGCAAGAACGAACTCATCGCCGCCATTCGAGAGCATCGCGAAGGCCGCGGGCAAGCACCCAGCGGCAGTGCACGCAACGGCGGCAGTGCCCCCGCGAGCGAAAGCTCAGTGGACACCGCGGGCGGCAATGACGCCCCGAAGAGCAATGACGCCCCGAAGAGCAGTGAGGCGCCCCGCAGCGACACCGCCGGGACCGCTGCGACGGAGCAGACCGAACCGGCCAAGTCCGGATCCGACGGTCACGCCGAGAAGTCGGCGGAACCATCGACGGACACGCGGGCCGACGGCTCCAGGGGCGATGCCAAGAACCACCAGAGCGGCAAAGGCCAGGGCGCAAGGACCGACACTCGCCGGGATGACGACCAGGGCCAAGGTGGCGACGACCAGCAGCGCGGACAGAACCGCAACAACAGCAACAACAACAACAGCAATAACAACAACAACGACGATGACGACGACAACAGGCAGGGCCGCCGCGGCCGTCGCTTCCGTGACCGCAGGCGTCGCGGTGACCGTCCCGGGGGAGACGCCGGCGGCGGTGGCGACACCGAACTGCGCGAAGACGACGTGGTGCAGCCCGTCGCGGGCATTCTCGACGTGCTCGACAACTACGCGTTCGTCCGGACGTCCGGGTACCTGGCCGGACCCAACGACGTCTACGTCTCGATGAACATGGTGCGCAAGAACGGTCTGCGCCGCGGTGATCACATCACCGGTGCAGTCCGCGTTCCCAAGGAAGGCGAAGGCGGCGGGCAGAACCCGCGTCAGAAGTTCAACCCGCTGGTTCGGCTGGATGCCGTCAACGGCGGATCCGCGGAGGACGCCAAGAAGCGCCCTGACTTCACCAAGCTCACCCCGCTGTATCCGAATCAGCGGCTACGGCTGGAGACTGCAACCGAGAAACTGACGACACGCGTCATCGATCTCATCATGCCGATCGGCAAGGGGCAGCGGGCATTGATCGTGTCGCCGCCGAAGGCGGGCAAGACGACGATCATGCAGGACATCGCGAACGCGATCACCAAGAACAATCCCGAATGCCACCTGATGGTCGTGCTCGTCGACGAGCGACCTGAAGAGGTCACCGACATGCAGCGTTCGGTGAAGGGCGAGGTGATCGCCTCGACCTTCGACCGGCCGCCGTCAGACCACACATCCGTCGCAGAGTTGGCGATCGAGCGAGCGAAGCGCCTCGTGGAACAGGGTAAAGACGTTGTCGTGCTTCTCGATTCGATCACTCGACTCGGCCGCGCGTACAACAACGCGTCGCCCGCCTCGGGCCGGATCCTCTCCGGCGGCGTGGACTCCACCGCGCTGTACCCGCCGAAGCGCTTCCTCGGGGCAGCGCGCAACATCGAGGAGGGCGGCTCGCTGACGATCGTCGCGACAGCCATGGTCGAAACCGGGTCCACCGGTGACACCGTGATCTTCGAGGAGTTCAAAGGCACCGGAAACGCCGAGCTCAAACTGGACCGCAAGATCTCGGAGCGGCGGGTCTTCCCTGCTGTCGACGTCAACCCGTCCGGCACGCGCAAGGATGAGCTCCTGCTCTCTCCGGACGAGTTCGCGGTCGTGCACAAGCTGCGCCGCGTGCTGTCCGGACTGGACTCGCACCAGGCCATCGATCTGCTGATGTCGCAGTTGCGCAAGACGAAGACGAACTACGAGTTCCTTGTCCAGGTGTCCAAGAACACGCCCGGAACGGCGAACGACGAGTTCGCTTCCTGATTTGCCGGTCTGACAACCACAACGGTCGCCCTGCCGATTGGCAGGGCGACCGTCGTTGGGGCCGTCCTCAGCTGATCAGTAGCCGCTGATTCCGATGATCGGGATCCAGATGCCGAACAGCCAGATACCCCAGCCGTGGAAGCCGTCATCCCAGACCGGCGTGACCTGATAACCCCAGTAGTTGATCGGACGCGGATTCGCCCATGGCGGCGGACCGGACCACTGGTACGCCGGTGGTGGTCCCCAGAACCCCCACGGCGGCAGTGCGTCGTCGTTCCACCGCTTGCCCGGCCGCCCGCGCCACCAGTCGGGGCTGCCGACACTGAAGTCCCGGCCTGCGTTGAAATCTTCGTGCCGGCCAGGTCCCGGCCCGCCGGGCCCCGGTCCTTGCCAGCCCGGCCCCGGTCCACCCCGTCCCGGTCCACCCGGCCCCGGTCCCGGCCCGCAATCGAAGTTGCGACCACATGGGCCCGGCTTCTGCGGCAAGGGCGCGCCGGGGGCGGCGTCCGCCACCCCGACGGTGCCCAAGCCGAGTGCGCTGGTAATCGTGACTGCGGCCATGATTTTTGTCAGCTTCATTCGTCACTCCTCTTCGCGACTACACTTCGTCGCCCCGACACTCCGAAGCTGGATTTTTCGGTTTTACCCCTAGCATCAGCACATTTAAACGGCCGCATGCCGGGAGGGGATCTCCTGCCCGCCTCTTTGCACGCAAGGCGACACCAACAACCCCCAACACGTTTATCGACGCCCGTAGTCCCGTCGTTACCCGCCCGCTGGGTCGCGGAATAGCACCCCCGGTCCAGGCGTTTCGCATTGTTAGCGGCTGACCTGGCATAATGGCACGCCGACACCTCGGTTCCGGTTCACGTCTGATGCTCACAGGTCTGCACAGGCGACCCGGCGGCCACAATTTGAAGAGGACCATCATGAAATCGGGTATTCATCCTGACTACGTCGAGACGACGGTGCACTGCGGCTGCGGAAACACCTTCAGCACGCGAAGCACGAAAAAGGGCGGACAGATCCACGTCGAGGTCTGCTCGCAGTGCCATCCCTTCTACACCGGCAAGCAGAAGATTCTCGACAGCGGCGGCCGCGTGGCCCGTTTCGAGAAGCGGTACGGCAAGCGGGCCGGGGCGAGCGCAGCGACGGGAAATACTAAAGGCGGATCTGCCGACGCGAGCGCTGCCGACAAATAGCTGCCAACCCGACGCCCGATCTGCTGCGCAAGCGCAGACGGGCGTCGGTCTGCGTTCGGGCTCGTTTCGAGGGAGGTGAGACAAGTGGCGCAGAAAAACAACGTCGACGGTCCGCCGATGATTGACGCGATGCTGGTTGAGCACGCCGAGCTCGAGCGTCGCCTTTCCGACCCGGAACTGCACTCCGATCCCGTCGCGGCCAGGAAGGTCGGGCGTCGGTTCGCCAAGCTCGCGCCCATCGTCACGACGTACCGGAAGCTGGAGACCGCACGTGGCGACCTCGACGCGGCGCGCGAGCTGGGCGCCGACGATCCTTCGTTCGCCGCAGAGGCTCACGAGCTCGAGTCGCAGGTCGCTGAGCTCGACACGCAGCTGACAGACATGCTCGCGCCGCGGGATCCTCACGACGCCGACGACATCCTGCTCGAGGTCAAATCCGGCGAGGGTGGCGAAGAGTCGGCACTGTTCGCCGCCGACCTTGCGCGTATGTACATCCGATACGCCGAGCGGCACGGCTGGAACGTCACGCTGCTCGACGAGACGACATCCGACCTCGGCGGCTACAAAGAGGCGACGTTGTCGATCACGAGCAAAGGCGACTCTGCCGACGGGGTGTGGTCGCGGCTGAAGTTCGAAGGTGGCGTGCACCGTGTGCAACGCGTGCCGGTAACCGAATCGCAGGGCCGCGTGCATACTTCGGCCGCGGGCGTGCTGGTTTACCCCGAGCCGGAAGAAGTCGGCCAGGTCGCGATCGACGAGTCCGACTTACGCATCGATGTGTACCGGTCCTCAGGCAAAGGCGGACAGGGCGTCAACACCACCGACTCGGCGGTGCGAATCACGCACCTGCCCACCGGAATTGTCGTCACCTGTCAAAACGAGCGGTCCCAGCTGCAGAACAAGGCCCGCGCGATGCAGGTTCTGGCCGCTCGCCTGCAGTCGCTGGCCGAGGAACAGGCTCTCGCCGACGCCTCGGCGGACCGGGCAAGCCAGATACGGACGGTTGACCGCAGTGAGCGGATCCGTACCTACAACTACCCCGAGAACCGAATCGCCGATCATCGCATCGGGTTCAAGTCGCACAATCTCGACCAGGTGCTCGACGGCGACCTGGACGCGCTCTTCGACGCACTTGCCGAGGCCGACAAGCAATCTCGGTTGCAGCAGGCATGATGACCCGCGTGCGGCAGGCGATCGACCAGGCCACCCACGCGCTGCGTGCCGCTGGGGTAGCGTCGCCTCGCGTCGACGCCGAGGAGCTGGCCGCGCACGCGGCGGGCACCAGCCGGGGGCGCCTATCGCTTCTAGAGGTCGTCGGTGACGATTTCTTCACTTGTTACAGCGCTCTTGTTGCGGCGCGTTCGACGCGGATTCCGTTGCAGCACATCACTGGAACCGCCGCTTTCGCGGACCTCGACCTGAACGTCGGTCCTGGGGTATTCATTCCGCGTCCCGAGACTGAAGCAATATTCGAATGGGCTGCGGCACAACGTCTCCCGGCGAAACCATTGATTGTCGACCTGTGCACGGGCTCTGGCGCGCTGGCGATCGCACTGGCCCGGCATACATCTGCGGCGCGAGTCATCGGAATCGACATTTCGGTGCAGGCTCTGTCTTACGCGCGTCGAAACAGCGCCGGCACCTCGGTGGAACTGCGACGTGGCGACGTCACCGACCCGGACCTCGGTGGCGAACTTGACGGCAGCGTCGACATGATCGTCGCCAACCCGCCCTATCTACCCGACGATGTCGAGTTGGAACCTGAAGTGGCGCAGCATGACCCGCCTGAGGCGCTGTTCGGGGGACCGGACGGCACGGCGTTTGTGGCCGCTATCGCGTCGCTGGCCGCTCGGTGGCTGGCGGACGGCGGACTGCTGGCGATCGAACACGACGACTCGGCCTCCGCCGCCGTGCGCACCCTGCTGGAACGCGGCGGCCACTTCGACGCCGTCACAGAGCACACCGATTTCGTCGGGCGCCCACGATTCGTCACTGCCCGCAGGAAGGTGACATGACACAGATTTTCGACTGTGCCGACGAGGCGCAGCGGGCCACGGGCATCGCGTCGGCAGTCAGCGCGGTCAAGGGCGGCGGGCTCATAGTTCTGCCCACCGACACGGTGTATGGAATCGGCGCCGACGCATTCGACGCGGTCGCCGTCGCTGCCCTGCTCGCAGCGAAGGACCGCGGTCGCGACATGCCGGTGCCTGTCCTCGTCGGCTCGTGGCACACGATCGACGGGCTGGCCTTCGCCGTGTCCGACACCGCGCGGGAACTGATCCGAGCGTTCTGGCCCGGTGCGCTCAGCATCGTCGTCAAGCAGGCCCCCTCACTCCAGTGGGATCTCGGCGAAGCCCGCGGCACGGTGATGGTGCGGATGCCGTTGCACCCCGTCGCGATCGAGGTGCTGCGCGAAGTCGGACCGATGGCGGTGTCGAGCGCGAACATCTCTGGCAGGCCTCCTGCGGTGACTGCGGAGGACGCGCGCGAGCAGCTCGGCGATCGGGTCGAGGTCTACCTCGACGCCGGACCGTCCCAACAACAGGCGGCGTCGACGATCGTCGACCTCACCGGTCCCGCGCCGCGAATCCTGCGCGAGGGACCGGTCGGTGCGGATGCGCTGGCGGCCGTGCTCGGTGTCGACCCCGCGGAACTCACGTCCTGACGCGGACGCCAAGCATCTGGAAGACGTGCTCGGGGGGCACCTCGAAGCTCAACGACCGCGCAGGCAACACCGCCAGCACGTCGCCGGTCAGGGGAGCGTCGAACTGCAACGACAGGTCTCCACGAAATCGCTGATCAACGCGGTCCAGGGCGATGTGCATGCTCATCCCGACCTCGCAGATCTCCACCTGTGCCGCGCCGGTGTCAGCGGCGTCCCACCGCCGGTCGATCGCGGGTCCTTTCAGCCTGGGGATCGTCGGAAGCAGTGCATAAAGTCGCTGGAGCGTGAATACCAGCACCGCCTTCTCCCGGTTGAGGCTCAGACCGTCGCGCCGCCCGGGCACCGAGCCGCTGAAACGCTGCCGCACACGCACTTTTTCGGCAACATGGATGATGCCCTCGGGCTCCAGTTGTTCGCGGGTGGGGGCCGGCAGCGTGCCGACTTTCGGGAACCCTCCGAACAGCCAGATCACCACGCAACTCTAAGTCGGAACGGTGCTGGGTCCGGCTTGGTTTTATCCAGTACCGTTGCGCGGTGGTGAGCGAAGCGGCAGTTCTGTCCGACGGCGTGCTCGCCCTCTACGAGCGAGGCGCGGGTGTGCCGCTGCGCGAACTCGCCCTCGTCGGGCTGACCGCCGCGATCATCACGTATTTCTGCACCGGGTGGGTTCGCGTGCTCGCGACCCGGGTGGGCGCCGTTGCGATCCCGCGCGAACGCGACGTCCATGTCCAGCCGACGCCGCGCATGGGCGGGCTGGCGATGTATATCGGTGTGCTCGGCGCGGTGCTCGTGGCGTCCCAACTGCCCGCATTGACCCGCGGCTTCGTGTACTCATCGGGCTTGCCTGCAGTTTTGGTCGCCGGCGGAATCATCATGGGAATCGGGCTGATTGACGACAAATGGGGTCTTGACGCGCTGACGAAGTTCGCGGGACAGATCACCGCGGCCAGTGTGTTGGTGACGATGGGCGTGGCCTGGAGCGTCATCTACATTCCGGTGGGCGCAATCGGGACGATCGTGCTGGACCAGGTTTCGTCGATCCTCATCACGCTTGCGCTGACGGTCGCGATCGTCAACGCGATGAACTTCGTCGACGGCCTCGACGGCCTGGCCGCGGGCCTGGGCCTGATCACCGCGCTGGCCATCTGCGTGTTCTCGATGGGCCTGCTGCGCGATCACAGTGGCGACGTGCTGTTCTACCCGCCCGCGGTGATCTCAGTGGTCCTCGCCGGTGCGTGTCTGGGTTTCCTGCCGCACAACTTTCACCGCGCCAAGATCTTCATGGGTGATTCGGGGTCCATGCTCATCGGGTTGATGCTCGCCGCGGCCTCCACCACGGCGGCGGGCCCGATCTCGCAGACCGCGTACGGCGCGCGCGACGTGTTCGCTCTGCTTTCTCCGTTCCTGTTGGTGGTCGCGGTGATGTTCGTGCCGGCCCTGGACATGCTGCTGGCTATCGTCCGGCGCACCCGGGCGGGCCAGAGTCCCTTCAGTCCCGACAAGATGCATTTGCATCACCGACTGCTGCAAATCGGGCACTCGCATCGCCGAGTGGTGCTGCTCATTTACTTGTGGGTGGGGATCGTCGCCTTCGGAACGGCGAGCACGATCTTCTTCGACCCTCGCTACGCCGGTGCCGTCATGCTCGGTGCGATCGTGGTGGCGATCGTGGTCACTGTGATTCCGCTGCTGAAGCGGGGTCGACAGCTCTACGACGAAGAGTAGTAGGCACGTGATTTGGGCCACCTTTCGTGTGGTACGGTGCTGGTAGAACCCGGAAGTACCACCGCGGGTTGCCGGCCCCCCGGGTCGCTGGAGACACCTCCAGAGAACCGAGAACGACCGACAAAGGGAGTAATCCTTGGGTGTTTCCAGCGCGCCTACCGCCCTCCGATACGCTCGGCGGAACCACTGGAAATCAGTCAGGCCACTCTCAGACTCGCGGATTGAGGTAGCAAGGTGACGACGCCAGCGCAGGACGCGCCGTTGGTGTTTCCGTCGGTTGCGTTCCGACCCCTGCGACTGCTTCTGCTGTGTGCTCTGCTGACCGCCGTGGTGGTCGGCGCGGCCACGTGGCTAGGGCACATGGCCTTCGGATGGTTCTTCGGACTCGGACTCGCACTGGGTTTGCTCAATGCGCTGTTGGTGCAGCGGTCGGTGGACGCGATCACCGCAGACGCGCACCCTTTGAAGCGAAAGATGGCGGTCAATTCCGCCACCAGGCTGTTGGCCATGACCGTCGTCGGCTTGACGATCGCGTTCCTGTTCAGACCCATGGGCTTGGGCGTGGTGTTCGGCATGGCCCTCTTCCAGGTGTTGCTGGTGGTGACCACCGCGTTGCCGGTGATGAAGGCTTTACGCAAGGATGCAACCGATCAGGAGGCTGCACAGCATGATTGAGACGGTCCTGGCGGCCGGCAACGTCGAGGTTGGTCAGCACGACACCCGGTCGTGGTTCGGCCTTCCGGTCAACGTCGACACGGTGACGGCGACCGCGATCGCCGGCGTGATCGTGATCGCGCTCGCTTTCTTCCTGCGCTGGAAGGTCACTTCGTCCGGCGTTCCCAACGGAGTGCAGCTGTTCTGGGAGACCTTGACCATCCAGATGCGCGACCAGATCGAGACGACGGTCGGGATGCGGATCGCCCCGTTCGTGCTGCCGCTGGCAGTGACACTGTTCGCGTTCATCTTGATTGCGAACTGGCTTTCTGTGCTGCCCGTTCAATACGAACACAACGGACAGCCCCACGAGCTGCTCGCGCCCCCGGCTGCCGACATCAACTTCGTTCTGGCGCTCGCGCTGTTCGTGTTCTTCGCCTATCACGCGGCGGGCGTGAAGCGGCGCGGGATCATCGGGCATCCGGTGAAGCTGCTCAAGGGGCATGTCGCCTTCATGGCACCGATCAACCTCGTGGAGGAGCTCGCGAAGCCAATCTCGCTGTCGCTCCGGCTTTTCGGCAATATCTTCGCGGGCGGTATCCTGGTGACGCTGATAGCGGCACTGATTCCGGCGTACATCATGTGGCTGCCCAACGCGATCTGGAAGACCTTCGACCTGTTCGTCGGCGGCATCCAGGCCTTCATCTTCGCTCTGCTGACGATCCTGTACTTCAGCCAGTCCATGGAGCTTGAAGACGAGCATGACTAGAACCCGCACGATACGTACGTCAAGTCCTGGTAGCACAGCTACCAGTTACCAAGGAGGATAGGAATGAATCCGCAAATCGCTATGGGTGCTCTCATCGGCGGTGGGTTGATCATGGCCGGCGGCGCCATCGGCGCGGGCATCGGCGACGGTATTGCCGGTAACGCGTTGATCGCCGGCATCGCACGTCAGCCGGAGGCCCAGGGCCGGTTGTTCACACCGTTTTTCATCACGGTCGGTCTGGTCGAAGCCGCATACTTCATCAACTTGGCGTTCATGGCGCTGTTCGTGTTTGCCACTCCGGTCAAGTAGTTCGGCACGATGAGTGACCTAGGCGTGACGGTCCTGGTAGCCGAAGGAGGCCAGAAGAACTTTCTGGTCCCCAACGGCACCTTCTTCGTCGTGCTGCTCATTTTCCTGATCGTGCTCGGCGTGATCGCCAAATGGGTGGTGCCGCCGATCACGAAGGTGCTCCATGATCGCGAAGAGATGGTCGCCAAAACCCTTGAGAACAGCCGGGAAGCGGACAAGCAGTCCGCTGCCGCCGACGCGGACTACCAAGCGGCGATGGCACGCGCCCGACGCGAGGCATCCGCGATTCGCGACGATGCACGCACCGACGGTCGCAAAGCTCTCGACGAGATGAAGGCCCGCACCTCCGAAGAATCGAACGCGGCATTGCAGAAGGCATCAGAGCAACTCAAACAGCAGTCGGACTCGATCTCTGCTGACCTGAGCTCGAAGATGGAGACGCTGGCTGACACGCTGGCCAGCCGGATCGTGGGTGTCGATGTCGGAGCGCAAACCGCGGCGAAGACGGGGCGGTAACACCGATGATGATCTTCCTGGGACAGCTGGTCGGCTTCGCGATCATCGTGTTCATCGTGTGGAAGTACGCCGTACCTCCGGTGCGAAAGATGATGACCACCCGCCAGGAGACGGTGCGAAAGCAGCTCGAGGACAGTGCGTCTGCGCAAACGCGGCTCGCGCAATCCAAGCGCACCCATGACCAGGCGATGCGGCAGGCCGAAGAGGACGCCAAGCGCGTCGTAGATGAGGCGCGCGCGGATGCCAAGAGCATCAGCGAGCAGCTGCGCGTCCAGGCCGACGTCGAGGTCGAACGCGTCAAAATCCAAGGTCAGCAGCATGTTCAGCTGCTTCGCTCTCAGTTCGTCCGTCAGTTGCGGCAAGATCTCGGGACCGAAGCAGTAGAGAGAGCGGGCGAGTTGGTCCGCGAGCACGTCTCCGACTCCGATGCGGAGGCGGCGACCGTAGACCGATTCCTCGACGAGCTCGACGAGATGGCACCATCGAGCATCTCCATCGATGACCCTGCCACCGCCAAAATGCGGGGAGCCAGCAGAGAAGCGATGACCGCGCTGGTCGAGAAGTTCGACGACGTGACCTCGGATCTCAAGGTCGACCAACTGGAAACGCTCGCAGACGATCTGGCCGCGGTGACTGCGCTGCTGGGCAAGGAAGTGATCCTCGCCAGGCACCTCGCCGACCCGTCGGGCGACGCGGGCCCTAAAGAGCGGCTATTGGAAAGTGTGCTCGGCGGCAAGGTCGGTGATCCCGCGCTGGACGTCCTGAAGGCGGCGGCGTCGGGCCGATGGTCAACGAGCGCCAATCTGGTGGACGCCGTCGAGCACGTCGCTCGACTCACGTTGCTGGTGCGCGGCGAGCGCGGCAGGCAGGCCGCCGAGGTCGAGGAACAACTGTTCCGGTTCGCTCGCGTTCTCGATGCGGAGCCGGAATTGTCGACTTTGCTGAGCGACTACACGCAGCCTGCCGACAGCCGGGTCCGGCTGTTGCAGAACGTGCTCGAGCACGCCGGGTCCGTGAATCCCACAGTCAAGGCGCTGCTTTCGCAGACGGTCGAACTGCTGCGCGGGAACCGAGCCGACGATGAGGTTTCCGCGTTGGCGCAGGTGGCTGTTGCACGCCGGGGCGAGGTCGTCGCCCAAGCCAGGGCCGCTGCCGAGCTCTCCGATGCGCAGCACGATCGGCTGACGGAGGTGCTAGGCCGTATCTACGGACAACCCGTGTCGGTGCAAGTCCAGGTCGACCCCGAACTGCTGGGTGGGCTCTCGGTCTCGCTCGGCGACGACGTGATCGACGGGACGCTGGCATCGCGACTCGCAGCGGCTCAGAACCGCCTACCCGACTGACCCTTAGACCAAAAACAGAAAGACGAAAGCCATGACAGAGTTGACGATTTCGCCCGACGACATCCAGGGCGCGATCGAGGAATATGTCTCCAGCTTCAGCGCCGATACCGCGCGTGAAGAGGTTGGCACCGTCATCGACACCGGTGACGGCATCGCGCACGTCCAGGGCTTGCCGTCAGTGATGACGCAGGAGCTGCTCGAGTTCGAAGGCGGTGTGCTCGGCGTCGCACTGAACCTCGACGAGCACGAGGTCGGCGCGGTGATCCTCGGCAACTACGAGACGATCGCAGAGGGCCAGCAGGTCAAACGCACCGGCGAGGTGTTGTCCGTACCGGTCGGTGACGGATTCCTCGGCCGCGTCGTCAACCCGCTCGGCGAGCCCATCGACGGGCGCGGCGACATCGACACGGACATCCGCCGGGCACTGGAGATCCAGGCGCCCTCCGTGGTTCAACGCCAAGGTGTCTCGGAGCCGTTGCAGACCGGCATCAAGGCCATCGACGCAATGACCCCGATCGGCCGTGGGCAGCGTCAGCTGATCATCGGCGACCGCAAGACCGGTAAGACCGCGATCTGCGTGGACACCATCCTCAACCAGCGTCAAGCCTGGGAGACCGGCGACGAGAAACAGCAGGTGCGCTGCGTCTACGTGGCCATCGGCCAGAAGGGCACCACGATCGCCAGCGTGCACAACGCGCTGGACGAGGGCGGCGCGATGGACTACACCACCATCGTTGCCGCGCCCGCATCCGATTCGGCCGGCTTCAAATGGCTTGCGCCGTATACCGGTTCGGCCATCGCCCAGCACTGGATGTATGACGGCAAGCACGTGCTGATCGTCTTCGACGACCTGTCCAAGCAGGCTGAGGCCTACCGCGCGATCTCGCTGCTGCTGCGCCGGCCGCCGGGTCGCGAGGCGTACCCGGGCGACGTGTTCTATCTGCACTCGCGGATGCTGGAACGCTGCGCCAAGCTGTCCGACGAGATGGGTGGCGGCTCGCTGACCGGTTTGCCGGTGATCGAGACCAAGGCCAATGACATCTCGGCCTACATTCCCACCAACGTCATCTCGATCACCGACGGCCAGTGTTTCTTGGAGAGCGACCTGTTCAACCAGGGCGTGCGGCCGGCGATCAACGTCGGTGTGTCGGTGTCGCGCGTGGGTGGCGCTGCTCAGATCAAGGCCATGAAGGAGGTAGCAGGAAGTCTCCGTCTGGACCTGTCGCAGTACCGCGAACTCGAGTCCTTCGCGTCCTTCGCATCCGACCTCGACGAGAACACGAAGAAGCAATTGGATCGCGGTGCTCGGCTGGTTGAGGTTCTCAAACAGCCTCAGCATCAACCGTTGTCGGTCGAGGAGCAGGTGGTAGCCATTTTCCTGGGCACCAGGGGACATCTCGACTCAGTGCCGGTGGACGACGTCCGGCGCTTCGAGACCGAGTTCCTCGATCATGTCCGCGGCTCGCATGAGGAGATCTTCGACGACATCCGGGAGTCGAAGAAGCTCTCGGACGAGACCGCCGAAAAGCTCGAGGACGTCATCAATCAGTTCAAGAGGGGCTTCGACACGTTCGACGGCAGTTCGGCGGTTCCCGAGGAACACGTCGAGGCAATGGACGAAGACGAGGTCGGCAAAGAGTCGGTCAAGGTGCGCAAGCCTCCGCCACCGAAGAAGAACGGTTAGTCCTGTATGGCAGCGACACTTCGCGAACTGCGCGGACGCATCCGGTCCGCGCAGTCGATCAAGAAGATCACCAAAGCGCAGGAGATGATCGCGACATCGCGCATCGCCAAGGCGCAGGCGCGGGTCGAAGCAGCGCGGCCGTATGCCGCCGAGATCACCAACATGCTGACCAACCTGGCCTCAGCGTCTGCCCTGGACCATCCCCTCCTCGTGGCGCGCGAGAACCCGAAACGCGCTGGCGTGTTGGTGGTGTCGTCGGATCGCGGACTCTGCGGCGCCTACAACGCCAACGTCTTCCGGCGGTCCGAGGAACTGTTCGCGCTGTTGCGCGACGAGGGCAAGAATCCCGTTCTCTATGTGGTCGGACGGAAAGCGCTGAGCTACTACAGCTTCCGTAACTGGAAGATCGAGGAGTCCTGGACCGGCTTTTCGGAGCGGCCGACTTACGAACACGCTCAGGACATTGCCGAGACGTTGGTCGAGGCGTTCAACGCCGGCGCAGACGACGACGGCGACGAGCCCGGTGAAGACGGCATTCTGGGCGTCGACGAGCTGCACATCGTTTCGACCGACTTCAAAACCATGATGTCGCAGACGGCGGTGGCCAACCGTATCGCGCCAATGGTCATCGAGTATGTCGAGGAGGACGAGGACTCCGGACCGCACACCTTGTTCTCGTTCGAACCGGACGCGACAACGCTGTTCGAAGCTCTGCTTCCGAGGTACGTGACCACCCGGATCTTTGCTGCGCTGCTCGAGTCGGCGGCGTCGGAATCGGCGTCTCGGCGACGGGCGATGAAGTCGGCCAGCGACAACGCCGACGACCTGATCAAGGACCTCACTTTGAAGGCCAACCGCGAACGTCAATCCCAGATCACGCAGGAAATCAGTGAAATCGTCGGCGGCGCTAACGCGTTGGCCGACGCCGCTCAATAGGACCCACACGAAAGCGAAGTAGAGATGACCGCAACTGCCGAACGCGAGAGCAGCGCCAAGGGTAAGGATAAGGACACCAATGGCCGGGTGGTACGCGTCACCGGTCCCGTGGTCGACGTGGAGTTCCCACGCGGCGCCGTGCCCGCGCTGTTCAACGCGCTGCACACTGACATCGAGTTCGAGGAACTCGCCAAGACGCTGACCCTGGAGGTCGCACTGCACCTGGGGGACAGCCTGGTGCGCTGCATCTCCATGCAGCCGACAGACGGCCTGGTGCGTGGCTCCGAGGTCATCGATACCGGCGCGGCAATATCCGTGCCCGTCGGTGACGGAACCAAGGGTCACGTCTGGAACTGCCTCGGTGTGTGCCTCGACGAAAAGGACTACGGCTCCGACATGGAACGGTGGGAGATCCACCGCAAGCCGCCGGCGTTCGACGAGCTGGAGCCTCGCACCGAGATGCTGGAGACCGGTTTGAAGGTCGTCGATCTGCTGACGCCGTACGTACGTGGCGGCAAGGTCGCACTGTTCGGCGGTGCCGGCGTGGGCAAGACGGTGCTGATCCAGGAGATGATCAACCGCATCGCCCGAAACTTCGGTGGCACTTCGGTATTCGCAGGGGTCGGTGAGCGGACTCGTGAGGGCAACGACCTGTGGGTGGAACTCGAGGAGGCCAACGTACTGAAGGACACCG
>JAVHWG010000149.1:0-2726 GCA_032159965.1 Mycobacterium sp. | reverse complement strand
GGCGATCACGACGCCGTCGGCAGGCATCTTCGCCGCCTTCTCGGCCCAGTACCGGGCGCGGGCGGTGACACGGTCGGGGTCGCACGTCTCAGTGAAGATGCCGAGATGCTCGACCACGCCCGCCTCGATGATGTCGCCGGTAAGCAGCAGCCGCCGGGCCAGCACGGGTCCGAGCCGGTGGAAGAACATGTGCAGGCTGCCCAGCGCCGGTCCGAGAAAGCGCGTCGCGGGCATGCCGATCTTGGTGGTCCGGGCGATCACGGAGATGTCGGTCATCAATGCGATCTCGAAGCCGCCGCCCAGCGCGTAGCCCGCGATCTCACCGACCGTGACCTTCGGAAAGCCCATCAGATTGTGGTAGAAGCCGAACGACTTGCGGTCGACGGTCAGCCTGCGGCGCTGGCTGGGACGACGCGTGCGTTCAGCGTCTTCAGTGTCGTCAGTGTCTTCGGCAGCCTTGTCGCCATACCACCCGTAAGCGTTGTTCATGTCGGCGCCGGTAGAGAACACACCGCCTGCGCCCCGCAACAACACCACCGTCACGTCGTCGTCCTCGGCTACGCGATCCAGATAGCGCGCCACGCTGTCGCGCATCGCGGCGTCGTATGAGTTGCGCTGCTTGGGGTTGTTCAGGGTGATGGTGGCTATGCGCTTGTCCGGGTCGACGTCGAACAGGACGCGATCATCTGTCATGGCTGTCCCCCACGTGCCCGTTGTCCGAGATCCTCTTCGCCTCAATGGTTTTGTCTCTGCCGAACGCCAGCGTGTTGCTCCTGGCCCCCGAGAGGTGTTCTTGCGCGAGTCGAATTGCCCTGTCCTGCTGGCCACTACGGATGGCGTCAAGAATCCGCTGGTGATCGCGCATTGCCGCGCGCATCGTCTTGGCGGTCATCGGAGAATCGTCGCTCCACACCGACGACTCATGCGCAGACCAGATCAGCTCCAACGAGCCGATCAACAGGATCATCGGCTCGTTGCCGCAGCGGTCGACGATGGCCTCGTGGAACCGGCGGGCATTCGGTACGAACTTCGACACATCATCGAATTGTGTTCCCTGGCGCTCGAACTCAACCTCCAGATACGGCACGACCTGTGTCATGCGGTCGGTGCGAGCTGCACACATCCCTGCGCAGATCGGCTCGAGGTACAGCAACGCCCCGCTCACGTCGGCCGGTGTCGCCGAACGTGCCTGCAGCACCATGCCGATCATCTGCGCAGTCCGCTGGGGGGACGGGCGATGCACCACTGCCCCGCCGACGTTTCCCCGCCGCACGGAGATCAGACCGTCGGTCTCCAGGATGTGGATCGCCTCCCGCAGCGCTGGCGGACTCACACCGAACTCGGAGAACAATGCCTCCTGGGACGGCAGTACATCGCCTTCCTTGAGGCGTCCGGAGAGGATGTCGTCGCGTAGCTGTGACGCCACCAGCTCGGCGACCCTTGGCTGGCGGATCCGCTGCAGCGCAGGTCGACTCATCAGTCGTCGCCGTCTCGCATCGCGAACCGTGCAACGCTCAGCCGCTCTGGGGACATCGCCACGGCATTCATCTCTCCGATGCACAGCACCTCTTCGCCATGCAGGAGGCGGGCAGTGGAGGTGATCGCGCGGTCGACCTCCGTCCTGACGATGTCGAAGCGCAACTCGGTGTGCACCGGCGTGGGTCGTCGGTACGTCACGGTCAGCGCGCGCGTTCTGCCTGAAAGAGCAGCTGCGCAGTTGTGATGTTGAGTGACGCAATCGAAGAAGACGGCCAGGAACCCGCCGTGCACAAGTCCAGGCGGCCCCTCGAAGGCCAACGGGAATGTGACGGTCCCTGCCGCGTGCTCGGCGTCCAGGTGGTCGAAGCGATATTCCGGGAAACACGGGTTGAAGGCGCCGATGTCGAACGCGTGCGCAAGATAGATGCGCTTGCTCGCACCATCGGAATGCATCCTTGGCGCGCTGTCCGGCGGCACGGCACCGGCCAGGTCGGCTTCCCACTCCGCGAACTGCGACAGCATCGCGTCCACCGTCGGATGCGGGTGCTCCAGGGACAGAATCAAATCGGTCAACCGGCGGATCGCGGCGGCCGCGGCAACGGTCTGTGCAAGCGGCTTCTCCCCGAACCGACGGTCGTCGTCCGTCACCGCCTGCTCGCCGGGCATTCCCATCGAAGCCTTTCCTTGCTAACTTATACAGGATAGTACCGGAATAGCCTACTGTATGGTCAACTGTAATTTCGGAAAGGTCTGCTGTGGCTGACAGGCTCGACGGCTCGGTGACGACGCAGCGCGATGGTGCTGTGCTGCGGATAACGCTGGACCGTTCCGCGCAACGTAATGCGTTGAGCCACCCAATGATCGACGACCTGGTCGGTGTTCTGACCGAGGCCGCCGTCGATGGTTCGCTGCGTGCGGTCCATCTCACCGGCGCCGGCGGTGACTTCTGCGCCGGGGCCGACCTCGCCGGCCCGAGCCGGGAGGGGCCGCGACCCCGCACCGGCGACATCGTCCGGCGGATCCCGCATACCGCGCATCGCGTCATCGAGCTGATTCACACAATCCATCTGCCGGTGGTATGCAGCGTGCGCGGTTTCGCGGTCGGCCTCGGATGCAATCTCGCGCTCGCCGCCGATTTCACGGTGGCTGCCGACGACGCCGTGTTCTGGGAGCCGTTCATGTCCCGCGGCTTCACGCCGGATTCGGGCTCCACCTGGATGCTGCAGCGGCTGGTGGGGATGGCCAGG
>JAVHWG010000126.1:0-4024 GCA_032159965.1 Mycobacterium sp. | reverse complement strand
TTTCGACGGTCCAGGTGGCCGACTCGTCGTCCCACGTCGTGCCCACAACCTCGGTGTCGAACCGGGTGTGGGACGCGATCCCATGGCGGTCGAAGACGTCGTTGAGGTACCGCAGAAGCTCGGGCTGCTCGGAGTAGAAGTGTGACCAGTGGTCGGTCGGTTCGAACGAATACGAGTAGTAGTGGCTGGCGACGTCGACGCGACAACCCGGATACCGATTGGCCAGCCAGGTACCGCCGACCCCGGATTGCTTCTCGATGATGGTGAACGGAATTCCGGCCCGCCTGAGTTTGATTCCTGCCAGCAGACCGGATTCGCCGCAGCCGATCACGACGACGGGGAAGGCGGCGCGCTGACCAGCCGTCGAGCGAAGCGCAGGACCATTCTCGTCGGCGTCGGTGAGTCGCAGGTCCGCGGCGATGTAGTCGGCGAACTCTTCGGTGACGTCGCCCGCGCTGACCACGTCGAGCATCTTCTGCAGCTGCAGCGCGTCCGGGATGAACGGCGGCGGGCAACCCCGGTCGCGATAGTCGCGCACCACGTCGATCGCACGGGCCCGCACCGTCTCCTTGTCGGGCTCGCTCATCGCGCCTTGCAGATCCATGGCGATCAGCTGGAACGGTCTCGGCAGTTCGTCGAGTAGCCCGACATCACCGGTCATGTGGACCATCGACATCAGCAGCGCGGGAACACTGGCTTCGGCGATGGCTGCGCGGATGGTGTCGTCGGGGTCGTCGAACGGCAGGCCGACCAACCGTGCCGGCGCGGTGAACGGTGAACTGCCAGTGTCGACGACTGTGGTTTCAGCCATCACGACACCGTACCGAGGGAGCCGATGATTTCGAGACCCGGCGTAGCGGATTGTGGGGGAGACTGCTTAAGGTCCGAGGTATCCAGTACGCATCTTGTGCTCTTCGCGCAAGCGGCTCATCGTAGGGAGGCGTCCATGGCCAGGCTCAGGTTCGGGTACTTCATCGCGCCGTTTCACCGCGCGGGCACCAATCCCACCCTCGCGTTGCAGCGCGACCTCGAGTTCGTTGAGCACCTCGACGCGGTCGGCTTCGACGAGGTGTGGATCGGTGAGCATCACTCCGCCGGCAGCGAGATCATCAGCTCGCCTGAGGTCTTCATCGCTGCGGCCGCTGAACGCGCACGACGGATCCGGTTCGGCACGGGCGTCGTCTCGCTCTCCTATCACAACCCACTGTGGGTCGCGGATCGCCTGATGCTGCTCGATCACCTCACCCACGGGCGGGTGATCGGTGGAATGGGACCGGGATCGCTGCCCACCGATTCCGCGATGATCGGTCTGACTCCCACCGACACGCGCGAATTGCTCGAAACCAACTTGGACATCGTCGTGCGGTTGCTCGCGGGCGAGTCGGTGACGGCAAAGACGCCCACACATGAACTCTTCGACGCCCGTTTACAACTCGCGCCTTACTCGGAGGGCGGGATACCGCTTGCGGTGGCCGGAGTGGCGTCGCCGACGGGTGCCCGGTTGGCCGGCAAGCACGGGATCGGCCTGCTCTCGATCGGCGCGACGCTGGTCGTCGAGGGCTTCGACGCACTTGCTTACCACTGGGGAATCGTCGAAGAGCGGGCGGCCCATTTCGGCACCAAGGTCGACCGCAGCAACTGGACCCTGGTGAGCCCGTTCCACATCGCCGAGACCGAGGAGCAGGCCCGCGCGGACGTGCGATTCGGGATCGAGCCCTGGTTCCGGTATTTCCAGAAGGTAGCGGCGTTCCCGCAGATGACCATGCCGGGCGACAGCGTCGACGAGGTGATCGACGTCATCAACGGCGCCGGGGCGGGCGTCATCGGCACGCCTGAAACGGCGCGTGCGCAGGTGCAGCGGCTGTGGGACCAGTCCGGTGGGTTCGGCTGCATGCTGCAGATGGGCCACGAGTGGGCCAATCCCGCGGCAACCAAGCGCTCGGCCGAGTTGTTCGCCGCCGAGGTCATGCCGCACTTCCAGGGTCAGGCCCAACCCACTCTGGACGCGGCCGGGCGCGCCAGCGAGGTTCGAGAGAATCTAGCCCCGACGCAGCTTGCGGCGATCGACCACATGACGAAGAAGTATCAGGACGAAGTCGCCGACCGCTGAAGTTTGGCATCCCCGAGAGGGGGAAGTCCTAGGGCTGGGTACCGAGTGAGGTGCTGGCCCGCATCGCGGGTTCACGACCAACGACGAGAGGATTCCCATGGGGGACAACAGCGGTCCAGAAGAAGGCATCAAAGGCGTCGTGGAGGGCGTGAAGGGCAAGGCCAAGGAAGTTGGCGGCTCGATCACAGGGAGCGACGACCTCAAGCAAGAGGGCGAGGCCCAGCAGGACAAGGCCGACGCGCAGCGCGACGCGGCCAAGAAGGAAGCCGAGGCGGAAAGCGCCCGCGGCGCGGCGAAGAGCAACGAGGAGCGCCAGAAGTCGCATCAAGACTAGGCGCGGCCCGACGAATGGCCCCGGTTCCGACCGGGGCCATTTCGTTTATGGACGACTCACGGACTGCCGGGAATGAACTCCTGCGCTTTGGTCTTGGCGCCCTGGTACATCAGGTGCCAGCCGTTGGGATCGCCCTTGAGGACGGCCGATGTCAGGTCTTTGATCTGGTCCCACGTGGCATGCGGTGGGATCGGTGGGACCTCCGGGTCGCATGTGACGTCGAGCAGAACCGGTCCGTCGGCGGCGAGGGCTTGATCCCAGGCTCCCGCGACGTCGTCGTCGTTGGCGACAGAGATGGCTTGCACGCCCATCGACCGCGCCACGTCGGCATAGGAGAGATCCGGAAGCGATTGTGATTCCTCGAATTTCGGCGCACCGCCCATCGCACGCAACTCCCACGTGACCTGATTCAGGTCGTTGTTGTGGAAGACGCAGATGATCAGCCGCTGATCGGCCCACTGATGACGGTAGCGGCTGATGGTCAGCAACTCGGCAAGGCCGTTCATCTGCATGGCTCCGTCGCCCACCAGCGCGATCACCGGGCGCGACGGATGCGCGAACTTGGCGCCGACGGCGTACGGGACGGCGCAGCCCATGGTGGCCAGGGTGCCTGACACCGATCCGCGCATCCCCGGGCCGAGACGGACGCAGCGCGCGTACCAGTTGGTCGACGATCCGGAGTCAGCGGTCACTATCGCGTCGGCGGGTAGTCGTTCGGAGAGTTCCCACGCCACCCGCATCGGGTTGACCGGTTTCGCCGTCAGGAGACACTGCCGTTGCATGGTGTCCCACCACCGGCTCACGTTGCCTTCCACGGTTGAGCGCCACGACGTGTCGGCCTTCGGCCGCAGGTGCGGGATCAGGGCGCTGAGCGCCGCCTTGGCGTCCGCGACGATGTTGACCTCAGTGGGGTAGCGCATGCCGATTGCGCCGCCGTCGCTGTCGATCTGTACCGCCCGGGCGGCACCGTAGTCCGGCAGGAACTGGCTGTAGGGAAAGTTCGAGCCGACGATCAGCAAGGTGTCGCAGTCGCGCATCAGCTCATAACTCGGGCGCGTGCCCAGCAGGCCGATGGAGCCGGTGACGTATGGCAGGTCGTCGGCCAGAACATCCTTGCCCAGCAACGCTTTCGCCACACCCGCACCGGTGAGCCCGGCGACCTCAGCGACCTCGCTGGCTGCGCCCCTCGCGCCCTGGCCAATGAGGATGGCGACCTTGTCGCCGGCGTTGAGGATTTCCGCGGCCGCGCGGACCTGTTCGTCCGTGGGAGCCTGCCGACCCACCGCGTCGCCCGGATCGCTGGACGGAACCTGCTTGAACGCGTGCGCCGGCGCTTGGTAGGGCTCCTCCTGCAGATCGGACGGCACGATCACTGCGGTCGGGGCGCGGCGGCTGCGTGCGGTGCGCATCGCCCGGTCCAGTGCGAGCGGCAGCTGTTCGGCAACGTTGACCTCGACGAGGTAGTCGCTTGCGACGTCGTGAAACAGTGCTTGAAGATCGACTTCCTGCTGATAGCTGCCGCCCATCGCGCTACGCGCCGTCTGCCCGACGATTGCCACCACCGGCACGTGGTCGAGCTT